>JASLXW010000662.1 GCA_030740135.1 Nitrospinota bacterium | reverse complement strand
CACCGCGTTCCTCCTATCAGGGCCCCTTTTTCGCCGGTGTCTTCGTGGGCTTTCGCCTCGCGGGGGCACGTCCTTCCCCGGCGGGGCCGTTGTCCTCCGAAGGGAGATGGGCCTGCTGAGCCGACAGAGCGGCGGAGGAGGTGAAGTCCGGAATGTCGACGGACTCTCCCCTGGCCTGCGCCATCAGGGCATCCTGTCCGCAGAAGGGAGGGAGCCCGTCCGAAGGGGTTACCCACCGGTGAGAGCCATCCGACAAGACTTCTCTCGCCTTTACGGTGTCGGCTAGGCTGACGGAGAGGACCTGAGACCGGATTTTCTGGACGAGCTTCGGGTCTTCCACCGGGCAGAGGATCTCTACTCGCCGTCGGAGGTTGCGCGGCATCCAGTCGGCGCTGCCGATGTAGACCTCCGGATTGCCGCCATTTTCAAAGGAGTAGATGCGGCTGTGCTCTAAATAACGTCCCACGATGCTTCGCACGCGGATCCGGTCGCTCACCCCGGGAATCCCCGGGCGGAGGCAGCAGATGCCGCGGACGACCAGGTCGATTTCGACGCCGTTTTGGGACGCATTGTAAAGGGCGCGAATGACTTTCGAATCCTGCAGCGAATTCATTTTACCCACAATACCTGCAGGCCGGCCGGCCTTCGCATGTTCAGTTTCCCTGTCGATCTTCTCCAGGATCTTATGCAGCATGGTGAAGGGGGCCACCAAGAGTTTCTTGACTTCGGGGTGCGTCGATTGGGTGGTAAGCAGGTTGAAGACCTCCGCCACGTCGGATGTGATGTCCTCCCTGGCCGTCATCAGACCCAGGTCGGTATAGATTCGGGCCGTATCGGGATTATAGTTCCCGGTGCCGATATGGGCATAGCGCCGCAGGCCCTTGGCCTCCCGACGAACGAGCAGAGAGAGTTTGCAGTGGGTCTTCAATCCCACCACGCCGTAGACCACACACACCCCCGCATCCTGGAGTTTCCGCGCCCATCGGATGTTGGGCGCCTCGTCAAAACGGGCCTTCAGTTCCACCACGACCGTGACTTCCTTACCCGCTTCTGCGGCCTTTACCAGCGCGTCTATAATCGGCGAATCGTCGGCGGTCCGGTAAAGGGTCTGTTTGATGGCCAGCACGTTTGGATCATCAGCCGCTGCGGAGACGAACCGCACGACGGAGTGAAAGGAATCGTACGGATGGTGCAGCAGGATATCTCGCCTCCGGATTTCCGAAAGGAGGTGTTCCAGGGTCTCGCCCACGTGGAGCTCAACCGGCTGGTACGGCGGATACTTCAGATCCGGCCGGGAAGTGGCACTGTAGAGCATCATCAACCGGTTCAGATTCACCGGTCCGTGTACGCGATAGACCTGGTCCTCCCCCAGGGCATAGATCGCCTTGAGGCGCCGCACGATCTGTTCCGGTGCCCCGGCATCGATCTCCAGTCGGACCGTGTCCCCTTTTCGCCGGCGCTTCAATTCATCTTCAATGGCCAGCAGGAGGTCGTCGGCCTCTTCCTCGTCCAGATAGAGGTCGCTGTTCCGAGTCGCCCGGAAGGCGGCTGTGCCCAAGATCTGGTAGCCCCGGAAAAGTTCCGCCAGATGCACCTGGACCAAGTCGGCTAGGAAGATGTAGTCCACACGCCGGCCTTCTTGCTCCCTGGGCAGTCGGATGAGTCGGGGGAGGAGGCGGGGCACCGTTACGACTCC
>JASLXW010000661.1 GCA_030740135.1 Nitrospinota bacterium | reverse complement strand
CACTACGCCGTCAACGACGCAACGAGCGTCCGTGTGGCCCTTCGGCGGCTCGGCTTCCCGTCCTCGAACGTCATCTACCTCACCGATGGCCAGGCGACGGGAAGGGCGGTTCGGACCGCCTTCAACAGTCTCATCCAAAGGACTGGTCCCCAGGACCGGGTGGTCTTCTTTTACGCGGGCCACGGCGTGTTTTCACGAAACGGAAATGGCAATGGACACAGCAATAGATGTGATTGAATCGCGCCCGCCTACGGCCCCGTGAGCCCGTAGCGCTCCCACCGCTCGGCCACCCGGTCCAGGTATTTTTGGGGAGGGAGGGAGACATCCGGAAAGTCCGGCCAGGGTTTGGTGGCGTCGATGCAGATTTTGGAGCTCCGCTTCTCCCACAGGTTCTCGTCGTGCCGGCCCGCCGAGGGATCGAGCTGAACGGGGGCCGTGTTCGGGATCGTGAAAAGATCCCGGTGGGGCTGGACACGCCAGGCGAGCGCCCATTCCCGCTGGAAGGGGTCCCGGATGTCCACGTCCTCGTCCGTGACGACCACCCACTTCGCAAACGCGGGATGGTGCGTCCAGGCGGCCGAGAGGACCTGCTGGGCCTGCCCGGGATACACCTGCTTCATCCGCACCCAACACATCGCGAGGCTGCCGGCCGGCTCGGGCAGGTGCACGTCCACGATCCCGGGGATCCGGAGGTCGTGGGTCAGGTGCTTGTAGATCTGGGCCTCCTCCGAGATCGCCCGGATCAGGCTCGACTCGCTGGGCGGCATCTGGCTGAAGAAGGCCTGATGAACGACGTCCCTCCGGTGGGTGATGCAGTCGATCTCGAAGACCGGCATGGAGTAGGGGCCGCCCATGTAGCCGGTGAATTCGCCGAAGGGCCCCTCGGATTCGCGCACGTGGGGGGGGACGTGGCCCTCCAGGACCATCTCGGCCCGGGCCGGAACCTCCAGGTCGATGGTCTTGCACCGGACCATCTCCACCCCGGCCCCGCGCAGACCGCCGGCGATGGAGAGCTCGTCCAGTCCCAGGGGCGCCTTGGACACCACGCCCATCAGGACCGTCGGCTCCACGCCGAGCGCCACGGCCATCGGCATGGGTTTTTCCGCGGCCTCCCAGCGGGAGAAGTGGACCGCCCCGTGCTGGCTGGGGTGGTTCCAGAGGACCCCCGTCTTCCGGGGTCCCTTGATCTGCATCCGGTAGACGCCCGCGTTGCGGCGGCCGGTCTCCAAATCCCGCGTGACCAGGCAGGCCGAAGTCAGAAAGGGGCCGGGGTCCTTCTCGGGGGTCCAGATGGGAACCGGGAACCGGCCCAGGTCGGCGTCCTCGCCCGTGAGGACCACCTCCTGGCAGGGAGGGTCGTCGCCCCCGAACGGCGCGGGCGGAACGGGCCGGCTCAGGGCCGCGCTCCATTTTTGGCTGACCGCGTCGAAGCCTGGCCCGATCCCCAAGGCGTGGCGGTAGACCCGCTCCCCGCCGCCGACCGTTCCCACGACCAACGGCTGGTCGTAGCCCTTGATGTTCCGGAAGCCGAGGGCCCCCCGGACCTCCTTCGGAACCCGGCGGAAGTAGGTCCGGGTGACCGCGCTGATCTCCCAGTCCTTGTCGACCTCGGCGTTCACCCAATGGAGCAGGCCGTGATCCTCCAGGCTGCGGAGGTAGTCCCTCAGGTCTTGAAAAGGCATGCGTGGTTCCGCCTTT
>JASLXW010000660.1 GCA_030740135.1 Nitrospinota bacterium | reverse complement strand
AAAAAAGATGTCACCCTGTTTCGCAAGGGGATCGAGCCCTTGCTGGAAGGGGGGCTGTTCGGCTGCCTCCTGATGCAGTTTCCGTGGTCGTTCAAGAATACGGAGGAAAACCGGGTCTGGCTGAACACCCTGTTCAAGGCGTTCGAGGGGCTGCCCCGGGCGGTGGAGATTCGTCATGCGTCCTGGAACCAACCGGCGCTGCTGCGCTGGCTCGCGGACAAGGACATCGGTTTCGTGAACATCGATCAGCCGGTGATCGGACAATCCATGGGACGGACGGCGCACGCTTCCGGGCCGGTGGGGTACGTCCGAATGCACGGCCGGAACGTCGGCGACTGGTTCCGGGAGGACGCCGGACGGGACGCCCGATACAACTATCTCTACAGCCGGGAGGAGATCGAGCCCTGGCTTTCGGCCATACGCCGAATCGCCGGGGGAGCGCCGGAAACGTATGTCATCCTCAACAATCATTTCCGCGGACAGGCGTTGGTCAACGCCATACAGATCCGGCGTCTGCTGACGGGGGCGCCGGGCAAAGCCCCACCCGATTTGTTGAGACATTATCCGGAGCTGGAAGAAACCCTTTGATCCGCGCGACCCCATGCCGGCCCGGACGCCGGGGCGCCCGGGCGGAGACGGCGGCCGAATTCGCCATTTCCCGGCGGGTGATTTTGCTGTAAATTCTCAAAAGGAGCCGCATAGGACGCACTCGGCCTCATCGATCCTTTTTGGTGATTCTCACCCTTCAGGAAGGGTGGGCCTGTCCGTGAGGTGCAACGTTACGAGGAGGCAAGATGACGGATCTCCACGTCAGTTGGTCTGAATACAACAAGATAATCGAGGATCTCGCACACCAGATTGGGGAGAGCGGGTGGAAATTCAATCAAATCATCTGCATCGCCAAAGGGGGGCTGAGGATTGGCGATATCTTCAGCCGTTTGTTCGACCAGCCGCTTGGCATCCTCTCCGTGGAATCCTACGGGGGCGAGGAGCGGAGCGAGCGCGGCAACATCATCTTCGCACGCGACCTGGCCAAGACCACGCCGAACCTCGGGTCCCACGTCCTGGTGGTCGACGACCTGGTCGATTCGGGCATCACCCTCAAGAAGAGCGTGGAGTGGCTGCAACACTTCTACGGCTTCTATGTCGAGGAGCTCCGGACCGGGGTGTTGTGGTACAAGGCCGTTTCTACGTACCGCCCGGACTACTACGTGGACTACCTGGAAGACTCACCCTGGATCCATCAGCCTTTCGAGAAGTATGAGCAGATGAGCGTGGAGGAATTCGCCCCGAAATCCGCGGCGCAAAACCCGACGTAGAACTTTCACCGGAAGAACGGATTCCCCGCGGTCCCCCGCCCGGACTCGAAGCCCGGCTCACCGGCGTCCGCCTCAAAGTCCGGCGTACTTCCCCTCGTAAAAGAGAAGGGGCTTTCCGTCCCGCGCGCCCGCCGCCGCATCCTCCACCTGTCCGATGAAGATGGTGTGATCGCCTCCCGGAAAATCGCCCACGATCCGGCACTCCAGATACCCGATGCAGCCGTCGATCCGGGGAGGACCCAACCGCCCGGGCCGGTGGGAGACCCCCTCGAACTTGTCCTCTATCTTCGACGCGAAACGACTGGAAATCTCTTCTTGATCCTCGCCCAGGATGTTGATGACGAAGTCGCGGTCCCGGCGGAAACAGGAGTGGATTTGGG
>JASLXW010000065.1 GCA_030740135.1 Nitrospinota bacterium | reverse complement strand
AGAAGACGGCTTCCCCCATTCCCGGAAGCGAGCGGAACACCCGCTTCTGCTCAGGATAGGTCATCTTGGTCTGGAACCCGACTAGGTTGTAAGCCGAGCCGGCCGTGTTTTCCCGGCGGAGCTGCAAAACGGCGTGGTAGGCGCCCTCGCGCTTCGGGTCGCTCAGGCCGACGGGCCTCATCGGGCCGTGCGCCAGGGTCTCCTCGCCGCGCTCCGCCAGCACCTCGATGGGCAGGCAGCCCTCGAAATACCTTTGGGCCTCGAAGGCGTGGAGGGGAACCTTCTCGGCGTCCAGGAGGTTCCGGTGAAACGCGCGGTACGCCTCTTGGGAGAGGCCGATGTTCAAATAGCCGTCGTCCCCGCCCTTTCCGTACCGGGAGGCGAAAAAAGCCACGTCATAATCGATGGATTCTCCGTCCACGATGGGCGAGACGGCGTCGTAGAAGTAGAGGTGTTCGCGGCGGGCGAGCCGGCCCAGCGCCTCGGCCAGGTCCGGCGACGTGAGGGGGCCCGTCGCGAGAATGACGGGGTCTCCGTCCGGAATGGTCCGGACTTCCTCCCGCAAGACGGAGATGCGGGGATGCCCGTCGATGCGCCGGGTCACTTCGCGGGCGAATTCCTCCCGGTCGACCGCCAACGCCTGGCCCGCGGGGACCCGCGTCGCATCGGCCGCCTGAAGGATCAGCGAGTCAAGGGCGCGGAGCTCGGCCTTCAAAAGGCCCGAAGCGGTGGCGAGGGAGTCGGCTTTGAAGGAGTTGCTGCAAACGAGCTCGGCGAGGTCGGGGGTCTTGTGGGCCGGAGTGTTCCGGACCGGGCGCATCTCGTACAGGGTGACGGCGACCCCCCGCTCCGCCACCTGCCAGGCGGCTTCCACTCCGGCGAAGCCCCCTCCGACGATGGTGACCGAAGCGGTCACGTCCCTCCTTCCAGGGCGGTCTCCTCCCCGCCGGCGTGGACCGGGCGGGCGGGTGTCACCCCCACCATTTCCCAATTCTCGGGGAGCGATTCGGTGTGCTCGCACGCCTTGTCGGGGCAGCGAAGCTCCCGCCGCTGGACGACCAAATAAGGCGATTCGCAGACCGGACAGGCCTTCGGGTAGGGGCGGGACCAGGTCACGAAATCGCAGTCCGGATATTTGGCGCAGCCGTAAAAGCTTCGGCCCTTCTTGGAGCGCCGGGAGACGATGTCTCCGCCGCACTTGGGGCAGGAGACCCCGGTGGGGATGGGCTTGGCGTTCTTGCAGCCGGGATAGGCCGAACAGGACAGAAACGCCCCGAATCGTCCGTTCTTGATGACCATGGGCTTGCCGCATTTCTCGCACGCCTGATCCGTTTCGATGACGGGCGCGGCCTCGCGGTTCTTCGTGGACTCGGTGTATTTGCAGTCCGGATAGTTGGAGCACCCGATGAACATCCCGTACCGGCTGGGTCTTTTCGCGAGCTCGCCGCCGCAGTCGGGACACTTGCGGCCGATGGGCTCGGGTTCGTTCAGGGTTTTTTCGGCCCGGCTCAGATCCTTTTCAAATGGGGCGTAGAATTCCTTCAGGGCTTGGGTCCAGTTCTCCTTTCCGTCTTCGATAGAATCCAGACGGGTCTCCATTTCGGCGGTGAACCCCACGTCCATCAGGTCGGAGAAGTTCTTCACCAAAAGGTCCGAGACCATCCGCCCCAGCTCGGTCGGATGCATCTGCCTTTTCTCTAGGCGGACGTAATCCCGGTCGGTCAATGTGCCGATGATGGAGGCGTACGTGCTCGGCCGCCCGATCCCTTTTTCTTCCAGGACGCGGACGAGGCTGGCTTCGCTGAACCGGGGCGGGGGTTGCGTGAAGTGCTGCTTGGGGACAAGGGCCTCGCAGCGCACGCCCTCGTCCTCCTGGAGGGGCGGCAGCGGGCGATCCTCCTCCTTCACGGCCTCGTCGGTTTGCTCCTCGTACACCCGGGTGAATCCGGGGAAAAGGAGAACAGAGCCGGTCGCGCGAAATTGGTAGGTTCCCGCCTGGATGTCCACCGCCGTCTGGTCGTAAACCGCGGGATTCATCTGCGAGGCCAAGAACCGGTTCCAGATAAGACGGTAGAGCGCAAGCTGGTCTTTGCTTAATCGGCCTTCCAGCGTGGCCGGCGCACGCGACGCCGAGGTCGGGCGGACGGCCTCATGGGCGTCCTGCGCGCCCTTCTTCGACGCGTAGACCTGGGCCTTGTCGGGCAGATAGTCCGGGCCGAACTCGTTGGCGATGAAGCCGCGCGCCTCGGTCAGCGCCTCCCCGGCGATGCGCGTGGAATCGGTCCGCATGTAAGTGATCAGCCCAACCGGACCCTCCTCCCCCAGGTCCATTCCCTCATAGAGCTGCTGGGCGACGGCCATGGTCTTCCGGGCGGTGAAACGCAGACGCCGGGAGGCGTCCTGCTGGAGGGTGGAGGTGATAAAAGGGGGAAAGGGCCTGCGGCGGCGCTTTTTTCGCTCGACCTTGGCGACCCGATATTCCGCTCCCTCCAGGTCGGCCAGGATCTCCTGGGCCCGGGCCTCGTTCGGGATTTCCGCCTTTTTCCCGTCGATCCGGTGCAGGGCCGCCTCGAACGCCGGGGGGGCGTCGACCGCCATCCGAGCGGTGAGGGTCCAGTATTCCACCGGAACGAACTTTTCAATCTCGTCTTCGCGGTCGCAGATGATGCGCAGGGCGACCGATTGGACGCGCCCGGCGCTCAGCCCCCAGTTTCGAAGGCGTCTGCCCAAGAGCGGACTCAGCTTATAGCCCACCAGCCGATCCAGGACCCGGCGGGCCTGCTGGGCCTCGACCTTGTTCCGGTCGATCTCCCCGGGCTGCGCGACCGCCCGGGTCACGGCCTGTTTGGTGATCTCGTTGAAGGTGATCCGGTAGATCTTGGCGCTGGTGACGAGCTCGATCTCCTGCTGGATATGCCAAGCGATGGCCTCGCCTTCCCGGTCGGGGTCCGGCGCCAGGTAGATGGCGTTGCTTTTGGCGGCGGCCGCCTTGAGCTGGGCCAGGACCTTGCTCTTGCCCTCGATGACTTCGTATTGGGGGGTGAAGCCGTTCTCGACGTCCACGCCCAGCTTCTTGGGGGGGAGATCTCTCAAATGCCCCACCGAGGCGGCCACGCGGAATCCCTTGTCCAGAAATTTCTTGAGGGTGGCGGCCTTGGCGGGAGACTCGACGATGAGTAGGGAGTCTGCCATGGTCAGTTCAAAAAGCTCCTGTTTTCGGAGTTGAGAAACCGGATGAGATCGGTCTGCCAGTGCTTCTGCGAGCGGTGAAAGGCCACGAGCAACGCCATGGCCCGAACGTCGTCACGGGTGATCTCGCCCTCCACCAGGCTGAGGGCCCTTTGGATGATTTCCTCGCGCATGGAATCGTCGATCAACCCCATCTGATGGAGCTGAAGGAGATATCCGCCGGCTTCGGCCGTAAAGGCCAGACGCTCTTCGTCGCTGAACACCCGGAACGCCGCGCCGGTTCCCTCCCGTCCCCCGAACCCGCTTTCGCCCCAGGCCCCGAAATGATGAAGCCAATGGAACGCCTCGGAAATCTCATCGGCGTCGAAGCCATGAGAACGCAGCATGTCGGTCATCTCCGGCTCGTATAATGAGAGCGTGCTGTCCTTGAGGAGATGCTCGATGATCAGGTTCACCATGTGAAACATTCGCTCACGCATCGGAATCGGCTCTCCCGGTCGGCGTCAATGGGGCCCGGTTCAGGCCCTCGCGAATACCTTCCCCGGGTACTGTCGAATCAGCCCCTTGAGCTCAAGGGCCATCAGCGCCCCGGAAACGTCCGCCGGGCTCAGGCGGCTCTCCGTGATCAACTGCTCGATCTGTTTGTCGTCTTCAGAGACCAGACCGAAGATTTTCGCCTCGTCGCCCGCCAGAAAAGGCTCCGCGTCGTCCCCGCCCCCCCGCTCGGCGGCCTCGATCACGACCGTTCCCGAACTCAAGCCGCTGATGATGCGGTTGCGTTGCGGAAAGTGTCGGGGCAGCGGCGGGTCCTCCAGGGGGCGTTCGCTGATGACCGCCCCCTTTTCGATAATGGTGTCCTGCAACGCCGCCGCCTCGGGCGGATAAACGCGGGTGAGACCGCATCCGGCCACGGCCACCGTCCGCCCGCCGCCCTCCAAGGCCCCCTCGTGAGCCGCGATGTCGATGCCTCGGGCCATTCCGCTGACAACGATGCAACCCCTTTGCGCGAGATCGCGGCCCAAGGTCCTGGCCATCCGACGCCCATAGCCCGTGGGTCGCCGCGTGCCGACGACGGCGACTGGACATCCCTCCTCGGCGGGCAGCCGGCCTAACACGTAGAGGACCGGGGGCGGATCGTAAATCTCCCGGAGCTGGACGGGGTACTCCCCTTCATCCTCCACTGTCCGGATGCGGACCCCGAGCCCGTCGGCGCGCTGTAATTCAGCCTCCACGGCGGCCTCCCAGGAAAAAGAGGCCAGCCGGGCGGCGGATTTGGGGGAAAGCCCGCCGCGCCGCTGCAACGTTTCGGCGTCTGCCCGCAGGACTTCGCGCGGATCCCCGAAGGCGTCCGAGAGGCGTCTAATCTGGGTGGACCCGAAGCCCATCGCCAAGTTGAGCGCAATCCAGGCCGCCCGCTTCTCGCGATCCGCTAACCGCCCCCTCCCTTTCCGGAAACCCGCGGAACCGCGGGGTTCCCGCCCGCGCCTCCGTCGGGCCCTCAATCAGGCGGGTCCGCCCCGCTCAGCGCGGGGCCGATGGCAACCGGCGACTATATATAAGATGGGGGTTTTAGGGTGTCAAGCGGGCCGGCCGTCGGGTCTTCAAAAGGGGAGCACCTCGAAACCTTCCTGGTGGAGGCCCTTGTCCGCCTTGACGGAGACCCGGATGTTGAGCTCGCGCTCGAGGCGCTCCAGGTGGGCGCTCTGGTCCTCCAACAAGAGATCCACGACCGCGGGGTGGGCGTTGACCTTGAGTTTCCGGGACCGCGGGTCGTGGGTGTGCACCCGCCTGATCTCCCGGAGGATTTCATAGCAGACGGTGGTCGTGGACTTGATGGTCCCCCGGCCGTCGCAATAGGCGCAGGGCTGGCAGAGGGTCCGGCTGAGGCTCTCCCGAACCCTTTTTCGGGTCATCTCGACTAGCCCCATTTCGGAGATTTTCAGGATCCGGGTCCTGGATCGGTCGGCCTTGAGCTCCTGAGCCAGGGTCTCGAATACTTTTTCCTTGTTCTCCTCGCGCTCCATGTCGATGAAGTCGATGATGATGATTCCGCCGATGTTGCGCAGCCGGATCTGAAAGACCACTTCCCGCACGGCTTCCAGGTTGGTCTTGAGGATGGTCTCTTCCGGATCGCGCTTGCCCACAAACCGGCCGGTGTTGACGTCGATGCTGACGAGGGCTTCGGTCTGATCGATGACGATATACCCGCCGGACTTGAGCCAGACCCGACGGCCCAGGGCGCGCTCGATCTCGAGCTCGACGCCATAGGCGTCGAAGATGGGCTCCCGCCCGTCGTGGAGGAAAATGCGCGGGGCCAGGTGCGGGTAGTAGCTCTCGACGAATTCCACGGTCTTGGCGTGAACCTCCGGGTCATCGATCACCATTTGCGAGATTTCTTCGGTGAACAGGTCCCGGATCATCCGCAAAACGAGATTCAGATCGTCATGGATGATCGTCGGCGGCTTCGCCGATTCACTGCTTTCCCGAGTCCGGCTCCAGAGCGTGGTCAGGAAGCGGATGTCGCTTTCGAACTCCGTCTCGGTGACCCCTCCGCTCACCGTGCGGACGATATAACCCCCGCCGTTTCCCTTGAGGCGGCGAACCAGTTTTTTCAGGCGTTTCCGCTCGACCTCGTCCTCAATCCGGCGGGAGACGCCGATCTGGTCCCCGGAGGGCATAAAGACGAGATAGCGGCCTGGAAGGGAAATGTAGGAGGTGAGCCGGCACCCTTTCGTTCCGATGGGCTCCTTTGTGACCTGGACCATGACCTCCTCCCCGCTGCGGAGGAGATCTTCGATGGGCTGGGCGGGCGCCCGCCGGCCTCGATCCCGACGCTCGTATTCAATCTCCAGGTCTTCGCTCTGCTCCAGGAAGTTGTCGAGGTTGTCCCGGTCGACGTCCACGTCCGACACATAGAGGAACCCCGCCTTTTCCAGGCCGATGTCGACAAAGGCCGCCTGCATGCCCGGCAGAACCTTCGTGACCTTTCCTTTATAGATGTTGCCGACAATCCCCTCGTCTTGCTTGCGCTCGATGTACAGCTCCGTGACAAGGTTGTTTTCCAGCAGGGCGACCCGGCTTTCCTGAGGTTCTACGTTGACGATGAGTTTGGAAGACATGGCAGACATCGAGAAAAGGGTTGGCTCGGACGTTCCCGGCCGCCGCGGCGTCATCACCGGCACGGCCGTTTGGAGTCGCTTTTCCGGTTTCGGAGGCCGTTTGAAGGGAGGGCTCAATGGGTCGGGCCGATCGAGAAGGCCGTTGCTCCTCCCCTTCCACCCTGCGACGCCCCCAGGGGGACGATCAAGCGCCGGCGCTTCGGGGCCCAGACCTTATAGATAGTTAACGCCCGCCTCCGAAATGTCAAGAAACGCCCGGGGAAACGGCCTCCCGCGGGATCCGGGCTATTTCCGGTTTTCAGAAACCGAACCGCCGAATCCGGACGTTTAGGAGCAAACCGATCCCCAGCAGGGTCACCACGATGGACGAACCTCCATAGCTCATCAGGGGAAGCGGAAGCCCGACGACGGGAAGCATGCCCGTCGTCATGGCGATATTGAGAACAACGTGCAGGCACATATAGCCCACCACCCCGGCGGCCAAGATCGACCCGAAGAAGTCCCGGGACCGGTAGGCGACGGTCAACCCCCGGGCGATCAGGATCGAGAAAAGACCCAAAATCCACATCGAGCCGACGAACCCCACCTCCTCCGCCAGAACCGCCAGGATGAAATCGGTGTGTTGCGCGGGAAGGAAATGGAGCTGACTCTGCGTGCCCGCGAGCAACCCCTTTCCCAGCAGACCGCCGGAGCCGATGGCGATCTTGGCCTGCAGGCTGTGGTAACCGGCGCCCAGGGGATCCCCCCCATGGATGACCGTCAAGACCCGTTCCTTCTGATAGCCCTCCAGGAAGAACCAGCCGACGGAGGTCGCGGCCACGGCGCACACCCCCAGGATGATGATCGTCCCGAAACGGAGACCGACGGTTGCCACCACCGTAAGGCCGATCAGGACGATGACCAGGGCCGTGCCCAAATCCGGTCCTTTGGCCACCAGGGCGGCCGGCGCCAGAATGATGGCGGCCGGTATCGCCAGGTCCCGGAGACGCAGCAATCTCCCCATCTCTTCGTTCGAGAAATACCGGGCCAGCGCAATGATGACCGCCAGCTTGGCGATCTCGGAGGGTTGAACACGGACGGGACCGAAGACGAGCCACCGCTGAGCCCCCCCGATGCTTCTGCCCCAAAGCGGAACCAGTATCAGGAGCGCTACGGCCACGCCGTACAGCAGATAGGCGTGGCGGTGAACGAGCCGGTAATCCACGAAGAGCAAAAGGATGACGCCGAGCACGCCAAGTCCGAACCAGTAGAGCTGGCGAATGTAGAGTCCCTCCAATCCCCCGCTCTTGGAATAGGTGGCGCTGTAAATCATCGTGACGCCCGTCGCGGCCAGGAGGAAGGTGACAAGGATGATTCCCCAGTCCAGTTGGGCGAGGAGGCGGCGCTCGAACATCACAAGGCTCCCGCACGGCGGGCTTCGGCCCCGCGCGGACGCGCCGAGGCGGATGCCCTCCGCCCGGCGGCGGGCGTTCCGGAGAACTGCGCCCCCGGCGGCCGCTTTTCCATCCGGATGCCGAGGTGGTGGGCGATCAGCTCCCGGGCCAGGGGCGCGTAGCGGCTCCCCCCCACGCCGGCGTGTTCGGCCAGGACGACAACGGCGATGACGGGTTCTTCATAGGGCGCAAACGCCACGAACCAGGCATGGTCCCGGAACTCGCGGCGTCCCGCTCGCTGTTCTTTCGAGTCCTTTCGGTGCTTGAGCCGGACAACCTGAGCCGTTCCGGTCTTGCCGGCGACCTGGATTCCCGGCACCCTGGCCCGGAATCCGGTGCCGCGCGCATCCTGGACGACGCCCCGCAAGGCGGTCCGGACAACCTTCAGATTTTTCGGGCTGACAGGAAGACGTCCTCGGATCTCCGGCCCGAAGGTTTCCCTGACCGTGCCGTCGTTCTCCTCGATCCGGCGGACGAGATTCGGCCGAAAGAGGGTCCCTCCGTTGGCGACGGCCGCGATGAGGACGGCCATCTGCATCGGCGTCACCAGGGTGTAGCCTTGCCCGATGGAAACGGAGACGGTCTCCCCGGTATACCACCGCTGGCCCAGCGCCTTCTTTTTCCATGCGGACGACGCAACGACGCCGCCTTTCTCCCCCCGGCTGACGATGCCCGTCGGCCGTCCCATGCCGAAGCCGGAGGCGTATCGGGCGATGCGGTCAATCCCCAGCTTCAGCCCGAGCTGATAGAAATACACGTCGCACGATTCCACCAAGGCCCGATGCAGGTTGACGTTGCCGTGCCCGCGGGACTGCCAGCACCGGTAGGTCCGGTTGCCGAACCTGAACTGGCCGGGACAATACAGGGTTTCCGAAGGGTCGATGACGCCCTCCTCCAGCGCGGCGGCGGCCATGATGATCTTGAAGACCGAGCCGGGGGGATACAGGCCCCGGGTGGCGCGGTCCTGCAAGACGCGAAGGGGGTTCTGGAGGAGAGAGTTCCAGGACGATGGGCTCATCCCCCGGGTCAGGGTGTTGGGATCAAACCGCGGGTTGCTGGCCAGGGCGAGAATCTCGCCGTTGCGCGGGTCCATGGCGATCAGCACCCCGGGCTGGCCGGCCAACAGCGACTCGGCCTTTTTCTGCAGATCCAGGTCCAGGGTCAAAACCAGGTTCCGGCCGGGTTTGGCCGGCCGGGCTCCGATCAGCTTGATTTCGCGGCCGAAGGCGTCCACCTCGACCCAACGCTTGCCGTACGCCCCTCGCAGGACCCCTTCGAACTCCCGCTCGATGCCCTGCTTTCCGGTCATGTCGCCGCGCCTGTAGCCTTGCTTCTTCTTGAGTTGTGCGTCCGAGACCTCCCCGAGGTACCCCATCAGGTGTGCGGCCGTGTCCCGCAGGGGATACTCGCGCTGGGGGTTGATCCGGAGCAGGACGCCGGGAAGCTGCCAGCGGTGCTCCATCACCTGCCCGACCGCCTCGCGGGGAAGGTTCTTCTGGACGATGATGGGCTTGAAGGGATTGCCCCGGTGAATCTGGGATCGGGCCCAATCGGGGTCGAGGCCGGTTTGCGCGTGCAGGCGCTTGAGGGTGTTCGGCAGGTCGGGGACGGAGCGGACGATCAGGGCGAGATGAAAGGCCGCCCGGGTTCCCGCCAGCAACCGTCCATCGCGGTCGAGAATCTTCCCCCGCAAACCGGGAACGACTTTCGTCTCGATCCGGTTGGTCTCGGAGCGGCGGCGGAAGTCCTCTCCGTGGATCACTTGCAGGTCCCAGAGCCGGATGATAAGGGAGCCGATGAGGACGAACGCGATGATCCCGATCGACATGAGACGCCGGTTCAGGTTTTCCGTCTGCGGTTCGGACTGGAGCCGGCGCAGCTTTCGAAAGTTCATCGAGACCTTCCCAGAGAGACCTCGCCCGCCGACCGCCTCACCCGGTGCGTATAAGTCCGGACCGCCCAACTCACCAGGGGGCTGACCGCGGTGTTGAGCAAGACGATGGTGCCGAGCGTGGCCCACACGGTTTTGTCCACCGAGACCCCGTACAGCAGGAACACCGTGCCCAGGTGGATTGCCGCGTCGAACAGGGTGACCAGGGGGACGACCAGAAGCTGGGTGATCGTCGTATGGTCCCTCAAGTTTCGGTGAATCGCCCCCGTGACGTACCCGATGAGCCCTTTGGACAGGACGTTCTGGCCCAGAAGGCTTCCCGAGAGGCCGTCCTGGAGAAGGCCCAACACCCAACCGTATCCGATTCCGGCCTTCTTCCCCCGCAACAGCCCGAAGCCGACGACCAGCAGGAGGATCAGGTCCGGCTTGGCGCCCGCCAATTCGGCCACAAACTCGGCCAGCGTCGTTTGTAAAACGAGAATGACGACGATCAGGCCGAGGTCATACAGAAAGATCATCGGGGAGGTCGCCGGCCCACCACAACGAGGACTTCTTCAAGACGGGAAAAATCCACGGCGGGCCGTACGTCAATGGTCTGAAACATCTCCGTGCCGCTGCGATCCACGGCCTTCACCACGCCCACCGGAACGCCTTTGGGATAGATCCCCCCGTAACCCGAGGAGATGATCTGGTCGTCCACCCGGATGTCCTCCTCCCGGGAAACGTACCGCAGGTATCCGGTGTTGCGGCCGTTGGATGAGCCGATGAAGACCCCGCTCGTTCGGGTGCGTTGGATCAGGGCGTCCACCGCGCCGCGGGCGTCGGTGATGAGGAGCACTTGCGTGTGCTTCGGGGCGACCCGGATGATGTGGCCCACAATCCCCTGATGATTCAGGACGGGAAGTCCTTCCTTGAGGCCGGAGTCAGACCCGACGTCCAGGGTGATGGTCTTCGACCAGTTGGAGGAGTCCCGGGCGATCACCGAAGCCGTGACGGTCTGGAAGGACATCTGCTGCTGGAAAAGAAGGAGCCGGCGCAGCCGCGCGTTCTTGAGAACAAGCTCCCGGTAGGTGGTTTCCAGGGCGCGCAGACGCTGCACCTCGGCCTTCAGGGATTCGTTCACCTCCCGGAGGTTTTCCACCGAGGAGAGGTTGAGGTTCAGCCGCCGAAGGCCCCCCACCGGCTTGTGGACCAGGGATTGAATCGGACCGCCGACGGCCACCATCAGCCGCTCAACGGGAAGGGCGAGCCTCTTGTGGCGCACCTGAAGGGTCATCAAGGTCAGGGAGAAGATAATCAGGCCGCACACCAACAGGAAGTCTTGACGCCGCTCGCCGATTGGCCTCATGGAAACAGACGTTCTCCGAGCCGCTAGATGGTCAATTTGCGCAACAAGTCGATCTCGTCCAGCACCTTGCCCGTCCCCATAACCACGGCGGCAAGCGGATCTTCGGCTACGGTGATGGGCAGACCGGTTTCCTCCCGAAGCAGGATGTCGAGCCCCCGGATCATACCCCCGCCACCGGCCAGCATGATGCCTTTGTCGACGATGTCGGAGGAAAGTTCCGGCGGCGTGCGCTCCAGGGCGATCTTCACGACATCCACGATGGCCTGGACGGGTTCGTTCAAGGCTTCGCGGACCTCCTCGTCGGTGATGATGATGGTCTTGGGAACACCCGTCACCAAATCTCTCCCTTTGACCTCCATCGTCCGGCGGTCTTCCATCGGGTACGCGGAGCCGATCTGTATCTTGACTTTCTCGGCGGTCCGCTCGCCGATGAGCAGGTTGTAGCTGCGTTTGACGTAGTTGACGATGTCTTCATCCATCTCGTCGCCGCCCATGCGAATGGATTTGCTGTACACGATTCCCGCCAGGGAGATCACTGCGATCTCGGTGGTCCCGCCCCCGATGTCGAGGATCATGTTTCCCGAGGCTTCCTGGATGGGCAGACCGACGCCGATGGCCGCGGCCATCGGCTCTTCAATGAGGAAGACTTCCCGGGCGCCGGCGGACTCGGCGGAATCCCGAACGGCCCGGCGCTCGACCTGGGTGATTCCCGAGGGAACGCAGACGATGATTCGGGGCCGGACGAGCATCTTGCGGTTGTGCACCTTGGTGATGAAGTGACGGAGCATGATTTCGGTGATTTCGAAATTGGCGATGACGCCGTCCTTCATCGGACGGATGGCCTCGATTGAACCGGGCGTCCGCCCCATCATGTTTTTGGCCTCGGCCCCGACGGCCAGGACGTGCTGCGTATCCTTGTGGATGGCGACCACCGAAGGCTCTTTCAGCACAACCCCTTTTCCCCTGACGTAGACCAGCGTGTTGGCCGTCCCGAGGTCCACGGCCAAGTCGTCCGACAGAAACCCAAAAAGCCGGTTCAATACCATACGTTAGGACTCGCCAATTGCGGATTCACTCTAAAGTCTGTCTACCGTCGCGTTTCGTGGACAAGACTGATCCACCCTCAAGGCGCATAATACCTCTCCTTTAGCGCAGTTTAGCAATTCCATGACACGGATGGCAAGCGAAATGCGTGAATTTTATATGAACCTTCATTCTCCGAGACTTACGGAGGATCTGTATAGGTTCAGATAGATGTGAGACATCTCCTTGGGTAG
>JASLXW010000659.1 GCA_030740135.1 Nitrospinota bacterium | reverse complement strand
CATGACGCCACACATGAGGATTTTTACAAGGTGTCTTCCATGTGGGGTTTCGGGATTGACTGGGCCGGTCAGCCGCGCGACTCCCCGGGTCTCAACCGCTCCCACACCGCCGAAACACCGACGGCGGCGATCATGAGCAGGATCGGACTGACCGAATCCCGGTGGCGGATTAAGGTTCCCACGTTCCCGCTGAAGGTGGCCAGGAAGGCCAAGGTCATCGAGGTGTAGACCAGGTAGATCCAACCCATGCCGTCTTTGCGGAACGCGATCACCCCGCCCCCGACACCCGCGAGCCCCACAACAATCCACCACGGCACGGCCAAAAGAAAAAACGCGGCGCCCTTCCACCCCCTCCCTCCCCACCACCGGGGAAAAGGCTCGAACATTACATGCCCGAGATTCTTCAGGTTCGCCCAGGCGGCGTCCCGCCATTTGAAGATGATGGGGAAGTCATTCGTCGAACGGGTGTAGTATTCAGCGGGCCAGACCTTGTAACCGTTCCCGTAGTGAAGGGCAAAGCTCCGTTGCGCCGAGACGCTTTGGTACGAGTAGTAGTAGACCAGACGCCGGCCGGCGGGCCACGCGAACACAACACCCATCAGCAACCCCAGGACAAGCGCGCCGCATGCCGCCTGACGAACCCGGGAAAACCGGTGGAGCGCCTTCCGGATGACCCACCCGCCCAGACAAATGACGGCCGTGAATACGATGGGCGGAAACCAACGGGTCCGCACACTGAGGGCCAACCCCAGCATCACCACAGACGCGGCCATCGGTCTCCAGCCGCCTTCCCGGGAGAACCGCTCGGCGAAGTAGGCGGAGGCAATCAAAAGGAGGAGAAAATAAGGCTCCTTCAACGCATCCAACGACCAAAAAAACAACGTGGGCCAAAAGGCCAACAAGGCGGCGCCGCACCATGCCGCCCGGGCGCCAAACCGATCCCGGAGGGTGAGATAAGCGATGACGGCTGCGCATACGGTCGCCACGGCGCTCAGAACCCTGGCCCCGATCATCTCCACGCCGAAAACGAAAAACAGCAACGCGGGCGGGAGGAGGTGTCGAACGTCCCCATGGATCGAAAACAGCGATCGATCCGGATTGACGATTTCCGCAAATTCGGCGGGAGAAACCCAGTCCCCCCTCCAATACAAAGCCCAAGCGCGACTCAGGCTGATCGCGTCGACCCCGTCTCCGAAAAGGACGGGGACATGGACCAGGGGAACATCCAGCGTGAGCCATGCGGCGGTCCAACCCATGAAGGAGGCGAGCGGATAGTAGACGAAGATGAACAAAAGCCGAATCGCCAGGGCGAGGGAGATCAATCGTGACAACGAAGTCCGTTCCCCCGGGGGAAGCCGCCGGAGGACGGACCGGAAACCGACAAGAAACGCCGCGGTCAAGAAGAGGGTTCCCGGAAGCTCCCACCAAAGAGCGCCTACTGACGCGCCGAGAACCGCGAGCCCCCAGCGCGGAAGGATGATCGCCGGGGGAGCGGCCCGGTTGAGGCAAAGGCGGTCTCGCAAAGCGGTGAAAATCGAACTCACCGTCCCGGGCGACAGCAGCGTCCAAACGGCCAACAAAGCGGCCGCCCACCGGATCTCCCAACCCGGCAGCCGCGTGATCCCTCCCCAGCGGAAAGACTCCAGACCCGCCGCGAGGACCCACCCGCCGAGAAATCCGCCGGCGAGGAACCGAACGGGGATC
>JASLXW010000658.1 GCA_030740135.1 Nitrospinota bacterium | reverse complement strand
CGCGCCTATGTGACCCATGCGGACGGCGCCGTCACGGCGATCGACACGCGGACCCGGCGCCCGATGGCCGTTGCGTTCGGAGAGCGGCCCGGTCTCGCGGACGAGCGCCCCCCCGGGTCGGCGATTCGGCCAAAGGGTCCGGTTGTGCGCTTCGCCGCGTTCGAGGTCCGGAAGGTCCGTCTCAAGGTGAGCGAAAAGACTTACCGAGACCGGTTCCGGCTCAAGGGAAGTTTCTCTTTGGGCGAGGGGAGCGGCGGGATCGACCCCCTCCATGAAGACGTGACCGTGACGTTCGGAGGATTTAGCGAGACGATCCCCGCCGGGTCCTTTGTCCGGTTTCGCGAGGTCATCGCGGGGGAAGATGGGGCGGCCAAAGGTTTCCGCTATAAGGGCAAGATCGGCGGCGTCACCCGGGTGAAGATCCACCGGAACGGGAAGTTCCGGGTTCGGGCCATGGGGCTTCAGTTGAGTGGGCTCGACCGCCACGCGCCGATCCCCTTCATCTTGCGGATCGGAGACGACCTAGGCGAGACGGAAGTCCGTTTCGAGAGGAAGTCCCGCGTTCTGAAGAGGTGGCGCGGAAACGGCGGAAAATCCGACGCCCGATAGGGCCGGGGGAGGGGACCCGGGTCGGTGGGTCCCGCCCTCAGCGGGCATACGAAGAAAAGGGCGGCCGGAAACGGCCGCCCTTTTTCGCCCCATGAAGGTTCTTCAGCCGGTGCGTGGAGGCCCTTTCAGGAAGGTCCGCCGCTTTCCCGGCGATCAGCGTGGATGGTTACTTTTTCTCCCCGGGAAGGGTCCCCACGACGCCCCGGACGAAGTATTTCATGCTGAGCATTTCCCTGTCGGTGGCGGACCGGCCGGCGGGAATCCTGGTTTTGCCCCTTTGGTCCTGAATGGGGCCCTGGAACACCTTCAGTTTACCCGACACAATGGCCGCCCTCTTCTTCTTGACCAGCGACACGACGCCGGCGGGAACGGCCTTGTTGAAAGGCGCCAGGGTCACGACGCCGCTTTCCATGCCCGGCCAGATCTGATCGTTTTTCCAGGTTCCGGCGTGGACCGCCTTGGCGATCTTGACATAGAGGATGCCCCAGTTCCACATGGGCGCGGTCAGGTGGTATTTCGGGGAGAACTTTGTCATGTCCGAGTCGTAACCGAACACATACTTGCCCCGTTTGGCCGCCGCCTGGATGGTGGCGGGGGAGTCCTGGCCGTGGGACATGATGTCCGAGCCGATGTCGAGCAGGCTCTCGGCCGCCTCCCGCTCCTTCGCCGGGTCGTACCAGGTGTTGGTGAAGACGACGTGGATTTTGGCGTTGGGACGACCATCCCTCACGCCCAGCGCGTAAGCGTTGACGTGGCGGATGACCTCGGGGATGGGATGGGGCGCCACATAGCCGAAGGTGTTGTTCTTGGACATCCGGCCGGCGATCAATCCGGCGAGGTATTTGGCTTGGTACATCCGGCCGAAATACGTTCCTACGTTCGGGGCCGTTTTGAACCTAGAGCAGTGCATGAAGACCGTTTCCGGGTACTTCTTGGCGACATTGATGGTGGGGTCCATGTACCCGAAGCTGGTGGTGAAGATGAGGTTGTATCCCCTGCGGGCGTATTGGGTGATGACCCGCTCGGCCTCGGCCCCTTCCGGGACATTTTCGGTGACGGCGGTCGAGACGTAGGGAAGCGTCTTTTCCATCTGCTGCCGCCCCTGGTCATGGGC
>JASLXW010000657.1 GCA_030740135.1 Nitrospinota bacterium | reverse complement strand
CCCTGCGGGAGTTGGAGGAAATCATCGAGGTGGAGGTCCGCTAGTCAAAATGGAGTTGCAGCGCGCTCAGAAAAAAGGTGGAGGGATGGATGCGATGCGAATGCTAATGCCGAGTTTCTTGGTCTTACTCCTCGCGGGGTTCACGCCGGCGTTCGGGCAGTATTCGGGCTTTTCGGTCGTCGATGAATGGCCGAATGCCGCCGGCAAGAAGGGCGTCCCGGAGGGCTGGACCCTGAAGGAGTTCAAGGGAACCGTGGAGCCGGGCGACATCACGGTGGAAACCGATGGGGACAAATCCGTCTTGCGTCTCCAGGCGAATGACAAATCCTTTTTCCTCGGCAGGGAAAAGCTCAACGTCTCCATGTCCAAGACCCCCGTTCTGACCTGGCGGTGGAAGACCCGTCTGCCCATCAACGGCGCGGACGCCCGGGACTATTACAAAGATGATCAGTCCGTGAACATCTTCGTGACGTTCAAGCGCGGGAAGGAAGGAAAACTCAGGGCCATCGGTTACCTGTGGGACGCCGACGCCCCGCGCTGCGGCTACATCATCTCGCCCTCCGAGCGATCCTTCTGGACGAGAAAGGCCCTGCGCGTGGCCGGGGTGCCCATCACCTGGTACGTCGTCCTGCGCAACAAGGAGACGCCGCTGGACGCCTGGATCACCGAATCCAGGAACCTGGCGGAGGATTACCGCAAGATTTTCAAAACGGAAGACAACCCCGAAGTTCAATCCGTCGCCGTACAAACCGACACCGCAACCCTTAAGGTCCGGGCGGACAGTTCGGTCGGCTTTATTCGGTTTTCCGCCGAGGCCGCGCCGGCGGGAGCGGATGCCTCCGCCGGCTGCGAAGAATTGAAAGCCTTGCGCTGATCCGGCTCACGGGACTGTCGCCCCCATGTTCGGATTTTCGCCCCGGAGCGCGTCTCCCCCGCCGGCCCGTCCCGGCGGTCAGACGACCTCACTTTTCCTGGAGCGGCGGTGCCAGTACAGAACGCCCGCCACCAGAAAAACCACGATGAGGATGAGCACCTCGACCCGGCGGAGAAACATCAGGAGAGTTTCCAGCTCCGGGGCGAACACGTAACCCAGATAACACACCAGCGGGACGCTCACCAGGGCCGACAGAAAATCCAGCCAGAAGAACTGCCGGAACGGCATCCGCATCGACCCCGCCAACAGGTACGTCGCCGCCCGAAGTCCCACCAGAAACCGGGCCACCAGTATCGTCATCGTCCCGGATTTCTCGAAATGTCTCTGAACGCGGGCCAGCCGCTTGGGCGTGAGGAGATGCTTGACGCTCTTGTGGCGGACGGCGTCGCTCCCCCATTTCCAGCCGATCGTAAAGATCAGGACGTCGCCGCCCAAAACCCCGGCGAACATCACAATGACGGTCGGGACATATTCCGTGTAACCGAAATACATCAGGAACCCGCCGGACAAGAGCACCGCGTCCTCGGGAACCGGAAGGCCTATTCCGGAAAGGAACAAAATGGCGAACAGGAGGGCGTAAACCAGCCACCCGGTATGACTCGTAAAAAAATTGAGTAGAACTTCCAACGTTGTGATTCTCCGCCCAATGCCCCTAGGGTATTATACATCACGCGTTCGCGACTTCACGCTTTCGTGTATGGATTCAAGACATATGGGACACGGGGGGCGTTTTTTTGAATGTTTCCAGGGCCTGGTCGGGCGTCAGGTAGTCCAGGTTCTGGTGAGGTCGA
>JASLXW010000656.1 GCA_030740135.1 Nitrospinota bacterium | reverse complement strand
AGCGGGGCGTCGTCCGCGCCAAGAACCTCCACTCCAAAAACAAGATCACGCCCTGGGAGGGGTGGAAGGTGAAGGGGATGCCCGTTTACACCATCGTCCGGGGGAACGTGGTCATGAGGAACGGGAAGATCATGGGCAAACCGCAGGGGCAGTTGGTGACCCCCATGGATCACAAGCCCGCGGCCACCAAGAAGAAGGTCGCCCCCAAGGCGAAAGCGCCCAAGAAGAAGTAAGGCATGGGGCGCCGGCGATTCCCGACGCGGAAAAACCGGCGCCCTTTTTCCATTCGGTGAACCGGAAATCAGGGGGAATTGGAGGAAGACAAGATGAGCGCCGCCCAGGAGGACCGGGGCGCGGTGACGCGCCCGGCCATCGAAGACAACCTGCACATCTTCTGGCAAACCCTGAAGAGCCAGGGGGTCCACCGACGCGAGGTCCTGGGGACCCTTCGGCGGGCGGAACGCACCCTCGGCCCGGGCCGTCTGGAAGAGATCGCGGACCTCTCGACCGGATCAAAGACCCCCTTTGAAGACCTCCTCGCCTTCAACCTCTACGAGGACGCGGTCTTCCGGGACGGCTGCACGGTCCTGATGGCGCTGGGCAAAACCTCGGCCTCGGGCAACCCCATCCTCCTGAAGAACAGCGACAAGGTCGGCGGCCAGAGTCTGACCGGACCGAACTTCCATCTCAACAAGGAAATCAACGTCATCCAGGACGTCCGCTCCGACTCGGGACACCGGATCCTGGGCGTGTGCGCGGCCGGCTCCACGGGGATCAAGATGGGGATGAACGACGCCGGCGTCATCACCGCCAGCAACATCGGCCGGACGGTCGAGCTCAAAGAGAAGAAGACGGACCTCACCACCCTGCGGGCCATCGACCGGGCGCAGGTCATGCGCGACGGCCTGGAGTTCGCCGGCGCCCGCGACGCCGCCGAAAGGACCCTGTCCGATCTCATCGACAGCCCGATGAGCACGCCGGGGAACGTGGAGTTTCTGGACAAAGAGGCGTGCTACATCATCGAGGGGTCGTACACGCAGTTCGCCGTCGAGATCATCCGCGGAGACCGCGTGGCCGCCCGGGCCAACCACTTCAGACTCCTCCACAACCTGAACGATCCTGAAGACATCGCCGGGCACAAGCGGTACGCCCGCTGCATGGAGCTCCTCGAAGGCAACGCCGGGCGCATCGACCGGGAGAAGATGATCGAGTTCTCCATGGACCACGCCAACGGACCGGGACCCAATTCCATCTGCCGCTATGGGACGACCCCGGAGGAGGAAACCTCCCTGTCATCCATGATCATGGAGATCAACCCGGACGACCCCAAAAAATCCGTCGTCCACATCTGCCTGGGCAAACCCAGCTACGCCTGGCGGGACCCGGCGGGGAACGTCACCCTGTCCATGGACAGCAAGCCGGAGGACATCCCGCAAGGCTTCCTCAACGGCGACATCTGGAAGCGGTTCTACACCGAGGAGCCCCACGCGGCGTAGGAAAAGGGCAAGATGCCGCTCCCGGGGGAGAGGGAGGGGAGGGATCGTCATTCCACAGAGTGTCGCGGAACGGACTTGCTCCGCCTTCGGATTGAACCATCTTCGAATCATGAACGCTTCCACGGCAAAACCGTTCTGAGCAATGCGGACCCGCCTGAATTCCCTCCTCATCGAATACTGTGCGGGATGGCTCCCTTATAGTGCTCCCCATTAAGAGCGGGTTTGAAATAAGGGAGAATTGGGGCTGACC
>JASLXW010000655.1 GCA_030740135.1 Nitrospinota bacterium | reverse complement strand
CGCCCATCGTCAAGTTCTTCAATGAAGATACCCTGGGCGCGCTGACGGCCGCCCTGGGGGCCGGGCCCGGCGATCTTCTGTTGATGGTGGCCGACCGGCAGGCCGTCACCGAGCCGGTCCTGGGCGCGCTTCGCGTCCACGTCGCCCGGCGGCTGGATCTGATCGAGCCGGGGCGCTTCGCGTTTTGTTGGGTGACCGATTTTCCCCTTCTGGAATGGGACGAGGACGAACAATGCCATCAGGCCGTCCATCACCCGTTCACCGCGCCTCACCCGGAGGACGAGCCGCTCTTCGACACGGACCCGGGAGGGATCCGCGCCCTGGCGTACGACCTTGTCCTGAACGGCCAGGAGATCGGCGGCGGGAGCATCCGGATCCATCGCTGGGAGGTCCAAAAGAAAATGTTTCAGGCCCTGGGGCTCTCGGAAGCCGAGGCCCAGGAGAGGTTCGGTTTTTTTCTGGAGGCCCTGGAGTTCGGGACGCCGCCCCACGGGGGGATCGCCCTGGGGCTGGACCGCATCGTGGCCATCCTGGCGGGTGTGGATTCCATCCGGGAGGTCATCGCTTTCCCGAAAACCCAAAGGGCCCTGGACCTGATGACGGACGCCCCCTCGGGCGTGGATGAGAAGCAGCTTCGCGAGTTGGGAATCGACGTTCTCGATTAAAAAGAGGGGGGGTTCCATGACCGGCTCCTACAAAACGGCGTACGAAGCGTCCCTCGCCCGGCCCGAGGCCTTCTGGGCGGAGGTGGCGGAGGACGTCCGTTGGATCGAGAAGTGGGACAAGGTCCTGGACGACGCGCGAAAGCCCTTCTACCGCTGGTTCACCGGCGGTGTGCTCAACACCTGTGAGAACGCCCTGGACCGCCACGTCGAGGAGGGCCGGGCGGATCAGCCGGCGCTGATCTACGACAGCCCGGTGACGGACGCCGTCCGGACGTTCACCTACCGGGAGCTCCTGGACCGGACCACCCGGTTCGCCGGCGCGCTGGCCGCCCGGGGCGTGGGCAAGGGGGACCGGGTGCTCCTCTACATGCCGATGATTCCCGAGGCGGTGGTGGCGATGCTCGCCTGCGCCCGCATCGGGGCGGTGCATTCGGTCGTGTTCGGCGGATTCGCCGCGCGGGAGCTGGCGACCCGGATTGACGACGCCAAGCCCAAGTTCATTGTCTCGGCCTCGTGCGGCATCGAGGTGAGCCGCGTCATCCCTTACAAGCCTTTGCTGGACGAAGCGATCGATTTGGCCTCCGTCAAGCCCGAGGGTTGCGTCATCGTCCAACGGCCCCAGGAGGGCTGCGACCTGACGCCCGGCCGGGACCTGGACTGGGAGGAGGTCAACGCGGGAGCGGCGCCCCACGACTGTGTTCCGGTGGCGGCCACGGACCCGCTCTACATCCTCTACACCTCGGGGACGACCGGCCGGCCGAAGGGGATCGTCCGAGACAACGGCGGCCACGCCGTCGCGCTCAAGTGGACGATGAAGAATATCTACGGCGTCGATCCGGGCGACGTGTACTGGGCGGCCTCGGACATCGGCTGGGTCGTGGGCCATTCCTACATCGTTTACGCCCCGCTGTTCCACGGCTGCACGACCGTACTGTACGAGGGCAAGCCTGTGGGCACGCCGGACGCGGGGGCCTTCTGGCGGGTCATCTCGCAACACGGGGTCCGGGCCATGTTCACCGCGCCTACGGCCTTCCGGGCCATCAAGCGGGACGACCCGGACGGGAAGCACATCAAAAAGCACGAC
>JASLXW010000654.1 GCA_030740135.1 Nitrospinota bacterium | reverse complement strand
ATCTTCCATGGTTGCGTAGATCCAGGGCGATGACCCGATAGCCCGCGGCAAGCCGCTTGGAAATGGAGTTCCAGTTCCTCGCCGACCCGTACAGCCCGTGAAGGATGACGACCGGCGATCCGGTGCCGTGCTCGATATGGGAAAGGTCCATCGGCCGCCTCCGGGCCCGGTGAGTTTCACCCGCCTGTCATAACAGATTCCAGTCGAGGGTGGGGACCTGGAATATGAGCGCCCGCGAAAAGGATCAATCGACATTCATGAGTCACATTTCGTGTTTTATGTGATTCATGGACCTCCAACTGAATCGCAATTGGAGATCACGTCATGGCAAATCGATACGAGTTGTCTGATTGGTAGTGGGAGCGCATCTTCGCCACCCTGACGGCGGATCCGGGTTCGGGTGGAGATGGATTTTTCATCCCGTCCGATAGATCGGTTTGTTCCCCACCTGGCACATCGAGGGATAGCCGCGTCTCGTCCTCGGCAGGTGCTCCTGTGCCGGAGTTTTCTTTGCCACCAACATCATCTTCTTCGCCGTCCTCTTCGCCTCCGTCGGCAGTGTCGGAGGCGGCTGAATTGCGGGCGAGCGCGTCCCCGGCCATCAAAAGCATGAGCCGCAGGGGATCGGGCTTGAGCTTGGCCACCGTTTCCTGGGTCGCCCCGAAGCCCTGTTCGTCGATGTCGATGGTCATGGCCTACACCCGGGCCCGCGGCAAGACCCGCCCGAAAAGGCCCGTAGATGTGGCCGTTTCTTCCATGGATGGAAAGTAAGTATTTCTAATCTATTTGTCAAGCAATTCTTACGATGCAATCGGTAAGAACCGCTTACATAATTATCTCATGACTCTCGGATCACGTATTTCCGAAGCTCGGGATCGGGCGGGAAAGACCCAGCAGGAGGTGGCGGATCACTTCGGCATCACCCGCGAGGCGGTGTCCCAATGGGAAAGCGACGACACCAGGCCCAGATCCGCGAAGTTGAGCGAGCTCACGCGCTTTTTGGGCGTCCACCCGGCCTGGCTGCTGGACGGCTTCGGTCCCGTGAGCGGCAACGCCTCGTTATCGCTTGCATCGCTGGAAACAGTGCCGGTCGTCGGTCAAATTGGGGCTGGGGCCGAATTATTCCTATACGACGATCATCCCCTGGGACAGGGATTGGAGGAAGTGCCGGCGCCCTTGGGCGTGGAAGGCGACGACCTGGTCGCGGTCCGCATCAAGGGAGATTCCATGCGCCCCATGAAGGAAGGGTAGCTCATGTTCTTCCGTCGGGACCAAGGCGGGGTCCCCGCCGAATGCCGCAACCAGCTCTGCGTCATCAAGATCGCCGACGACGGGCCCATGATGGTCAAGGAGTTACGCTGGACGAAGACGCCGGGCCGCTACAACCTGTTGAGCTGGAACGCGGACCCCATTGAGGACGTGGCGTTGGGCTGGGCGGCCAAGGTCCTGGAGATCCGGCCCAGGTAATCCGCGTCCCTTCCCCGCCCCTTTCCCAAGGCCCGCGCAACCACCCGGGCTTCACGACCCGACAGGCAAGGACCCGGCGGTTCCCGCCCATCGAGGCCGTCATCGGGACACCCCATGATCCGGCAACCCTTTCCGTTCCCGGCGAAAAATGCGGATGGATGGTCCGGGCGACTGCTCCTAAAAGGTGAACCCATTTCGTGACTCGATTTCTTCAGGCGTGGAAGGCGCGAAGCGAGATCGATCTCCCTGCGGAGACGCGGCACCCTTTCCCGCCTCCATTCCTG
>JASLXW010000653.1 GCA_030740135.1 Nitrospinota bacterium | reverse complement strand
CCCGGGCCATCCCGGACCTTCGGCCACAAAGCGTCCCCACACGCAGCGTCACCATCGGATATCCTTTTCTCTCGGCGTTTCCGGGGCCTGCGGCGTTGGGAGCGGATTGAGGGCGATGATTTCCACCCGGCGATTAACCGCGCTTCCTGGCGCGAGGGGCTCCTTGAGCCTCTCCTCGCCCCAGCCCGCGGTCTCCAGACGCGAGGGGTCGATGGCGTGGGCCTCGGCGAGATACACTTTCACCGCCGCCGCCCGGCGCTCCGAGAGCGTCTTGTTGTAATCGGCCTCCCCGGAGACGTCGGTGTGGCCGGCGATCCGGAACCTGATGCTTTGCAGTTTTACTGTCATCAGGGCCGCGCCCAGTTCATCCAGCTGCCGAACCGCCGCAGGAGTCAGCCTCTGTCAGAGCTGGTGATTACCACTCATCTGGATTGACGGGTCGTTTCGGGCGACCCTTGCGGAAGGTGATTTTATCCACCGTGAACACGTTCCCAGAGAAGGTCACCCGCCCGCGCATATTCAGGTAATCGAGCATCTTCCTTAAATTGCGGTTGAGTTTTGCGGTCTCAATATCCGACTCGTACCAATACTCGCATCGCCGCTCGGAGCAGTCGCTGATCCGATGGCCCTTGTAGCCAGAGAATACGACCAGATATTCCTCGATATCCATCCGCTCCTCAGACGTGAAAAGATTGAACACCAGCGTATAAGCATTAGGCAGACCGCTCGGCGGAACACCGCTTGTGGTAACGTCGCTTTCGCCATCATCAACCATCCACGCCAGCTTTTCGGTCAACACGGCGCCGAGGTCCTGGGCCAGAATCTTTGCGTGCCCGCCCACTACTTCAAGGATGCACTCGCGGTCACAGTCAACTGGAGCTACCCACTCTCTGGGCGATTCGACCTCGAAGTTGCCGAGTCGCTGGCCAGTCTTGACGTTCAAAATGCGGCCTGGTATGCGCGTCTTCACCTTGGTGACGTAACTCATCTCCTTGGCGCTGGCAAAAATCGAAAAGATGACGGCAACATCGATGGGTGGACGCTTGATGATGCGTGCGATATCGATGATCTCTGCGTCGGTGCGCCGGACACGTCCCTGGGCAAGACCCTCGTCCAAGCTCACCGCCGCTTCATCGAAAACATCGAAGCCTTCGTCATTGAGCTGACCGCTCAGCGCATCCAACACGCGTTTGAACACACGGCTGTTGCGGGGCACCGTGTCGCGGTCCGCGTCTTCACCCATGATCAGGATGTTCGGACCGTCAGCAGCGAATGACGAACTAGGAGTAGCCGCACAGGAAATCAAGAATATTCCTGAAGTCAGGATTGAAATTAGTCTTTTCATCATGGTTTCCCCCTGTTCACTATCTAAGTAATTACAAGCTACAAGGTTCTATGGACGGTTTAAGTCAATTTTTTCACAAATTCCACCCTATAGCCACACACTAACGCAACGAAAACTCGTTTACGGTGAATCATACGTCTAAAATGTGCTATGGCGTTAATCTCGTCATTTCTGAAAAATGACGTTGTGGAGCACGTTAACACGCGCATGCGCCACGATGGTAACACAGTATCTAGTAACCACTATCTACTTGTTTTACTTAAGAAAAACTTTATTTATGTCAAGCTTGGCGGCGTTCGAAGCGGGCGAGGTCCTTAGGGTCGAGGCCCACTGTCATATGGGCATGGCGCTCATCGTCGCTGCGGCTGAGCACCTGGCCGTGACTGTAGAGCCAGGCGATGGTGGCGCCATCCTCAAGTCCGATGGCCACG
>JASLXW010000652.1 GCA_030740135.1 Nitrospinota bacterium | reverse complement strand
CTGCGTTTACACCAACACGGAAATCCGCGTCGAGACCCTGTGAGATGGAAGACCTGACCCCCCGGCAGATCGTCGAAGAGCTGGACCGGTACATCATCGGCCAGAAAGACGCCAAGCGCGCCGTGGCCGTCGCCCTGCGGAACCGCTGGCGCCGGCGCCGGCTCGACCCTGAGCTCCGCGAGGAAGTGTCGCCGAAGAACATCATCATGATCGGACCCACCGGCGTGGGCAAGACGGAGATCGCCCGGCGCCTGGCCCGGATGGCCAAGAGCCCCTTCGTCAAAGTCGAGGCCACCAAGTACACGGAGGTCGGGTACGTGGGCCGGGACGTGGAGAGCATGATCCGCGACCTAGTCGCCAACGCGATGAACACCGTGGAGGCGGAGCACCGTAAAGACGTCGAGACCCGGGCGAAGGACCGGGCGCTGGAGCGGCTGTTGGACGCCCTGCTCCCCAACAGCGAGCGGGAAATCCTTGAGGCGTCCCGGTGGGAGAAGACCGAACGGCTCGCCGGCGAAGGGAACGGGGGGCAGCGGTTCGACTACATCGGTCCCGAGACTCCCCCGCAGGACCCGTCGCCCCCCGTCTCCGGCGCTCGGAACACGCGCGAAAAGCTCCGAGAGCTGCTCTTCGCGGGCAAGCTGGACGATCGGGAGCTCGAGATCGAGACGACCCTTCAGGCCTCCCCCGTCATCGGCGTCATTCCGGGCGCGGGTCTCGAGGACCTGGACATCAACCTCAAAGAGATGCTCGGCAATTTCCTCCCGGAAAAGAAGAAACTCCAGAAGGTCAAGGTGCCCGAGGCCCTGAAGCTCTTTGTGGAGGAGGAGACCGCGAAGCTCGTGGACAAAGACAAGGTCGTCCTGGAGGCCATCGAGCGCGTCGAGGAATCGGGCATTGTGTTCGTCGACGAGCTGGACAAGGTGGCGAGCCGAAGCCAGGCTCACGGGGCCGACGTTTCCCGGGAGGGGGTCCAGCGCGACATCCTGCCCATCGTGGAAGGCTCCACCGTCCCCACGAAATACGGGCCCGTCCGGACCGACCACATCCTGTTCATCGCGGCCGGGGCCTTTCACATGTCCAAGCCCTCGGACCTGATTCCGGAGCTTCAGGGGCGCTTCCCCATCCGGGTCGAGCTCGAGGCCCTGGGCGAGGAGGAGTTCGTCCGCATCCTCACCGAGCCGGAGAACGCCCTCATCCGGCAGTACACCGAGCTTCTGGCGACCGAGGGGATCACCCTCGATTTCACGCCCGAGGGCATCCAGGAAGTGGCCCGCCTGGCGGCCCAGGTGAACGGCCGGACCGAGAACATCGGCGCCCGCCGCCTACACACCATCATGGAGCGCCTCCTGGAAGAGATCTCCTTCGACGCGCCCGACCTGGAAGACAAGGAGATTCTCATCGACGCCGCCTACGTCCGGGACCGCCTCGCGGGCGTCGTCCAGGACGAGGACTACAGCCGGTACATCCTGTGACCCGCCGGGGCCGATTCGAAGGCCCTGCCGCACGGAATTCATGACCGACCCACGAAACCGGGGCGTCGTCTTCGACCTCTGGAACACCCTGGCGTATGCCGCCGTCTCCCCCAACCCGGTCGTCTGGATGGCGGAGCGGCTGGGCGTCTTGTCCCGGCCGGACTGGGGGGACCTCATCGAGCGGGCCTACATGGCCGAGCCGGTCCCGGGGATCGAGGAGGCCCTCCGGCGCGTGGAGGAGGCCGCGGGCCTTTCCCCGACGAGCCCCGCGCCGTTTGTAGAGGTCTTCCGGCGCGCCGACCGCTCCA
>JASLXW010000651.1 GCA_030740135.1 Nitrospinota bacterium | reverse complement strand
TGTGGTAAATTGGGATACTTTCATGTCACACGAGGACCGCAGGATGTCTAAAGGTGGTCATCTGGGAAATCCCGGTTCATCGCGATCCGTTCCGCCGGGAGAAACGGAAAATGAATCTCCTTCCTCTGGCCGAGAGCGCCTTCCCGCATGCGTTTCTTCTTCGCCATTGATCCAGACTCCGTAAATCGGCGCCGCTTCGCTTGGCGACGCCGGGATCTCCATGTTCCGCGGAGATCCGCATCGTGAGTGAAAGCCACTTTAACCGGATAAAAAAGGATTATCAGCCTCCCCCGGTGATTTCAAGGAGAAAAGGGATCGTTTCCCGGGTCTACGCAGAACGGGCCCCCTTGATCGTTCCCGATATACGGAAAGGCCCCAACTGGTGCAACCAGGAAGCGATTGGGCGTACGGTCCTTCGTCGGGGTTCCCCTGCTTTTGGGGAGCCGCGTCGTGGGTGTGCTTCACGGTTTCAAAACCCAATCAACCGGAATTTTCCATTTCAAACCCGGACATCCCGTACCGACCTTTGTCCTTTCGGATGTTAGGGAACAGAGCTATCGAACGAGATTCCTCGCCGTAACGCTTGGCCTTCGCTCAACCGCTCGGGAAGGTGACATAATTAGAGTGGCGGCGGGGTTGAACCGCGGGCGCTCCCATCCAATCTTGATGACAGAGGCTGAGTTTCCGGCATGGGGTTCTATTGGGCGATTTTGTGTGGATTCGCGTTCGGGCTTGGAGACACCCTCTCCCGGCTGGCCGTCCGGTCCGGCACGCCGTTCACCGGCGCCGTCATCTCATCCTCCACCATGGCCTTGTCTCTCCTGTTTCCAGTCCTGTCACAGGATTTGGGCGGTCGCCCCTTGTGGCCTGGGATCGGCTGGTTCCTCGTGATGGGAGTCGCGGCGACCGCACCCGGGGAGCTTCTGTTCTACTTCAGCCTTCGGCGCATCGGCGTCTCCAGGGCTTCGATCCTGGTCACCATCAGCCCCCTGCTCAGCATGCTCTTCGCCGTGGCCTTTCTGGGGGAGCGGCCCACCGGCTGGGTGGTCCTCGGGGCCATCCTTATTTTTGTCGGGGTGCTGAGCTTTACGATGGAGAAGACCAGTATCCGGATCACCCCCGCCACAGTCTTGCTGGGCCTTCTGCCCACGGTATTCTTCAGCATGATGCCCCTGTTCACGCGGCTGGGGCTGCAATCTCTGCCGAACCCTGTTTTGGGGACCTTTCTGTCCGCCATCGGCGCTCTGGTCGTCCTTTTGGCCGTGCAGGGGTTTCTCCCGCGGACGGATCGCTGGGGTATGAACCGGCGCGCTTTCGGCTTGTTCGCAGCCGCAGGTTTCTGTTACACCATAGCGTTTTTCACCTTTCACGAGGCCCTCGGCTCGGAGTCGGTCAGCTTCGTCGCCCCGCTCGTATTCACCTCTCCGTTGTTCGCGATGTTGATTTCCCGCCTTTTCTTCCAGGACCTGGAGCAGGTCACCTGGAAATTGGCTGCGGGGGGCGTGGTGGTCTTCCTGGGGGTGGTAGCGATTTCCCTGTCCCGAGGGGGATAGCCCCGGAACGGTAAACCAGCAGGCGGTCGGGATCGGGGAGATTTTTTTGAAAAAGGACACGCACGGTTTGATCGCCACATGACGGTCTTCTGGGCACTTTTAAGCGGCTTTTGTTTCGGCGTGGTTTGGGGGGGGTGAGAACGCTTTACATCGAGCGGGGCAGTCCCTTGGAGAACGGCTATGTGGAGTCCTTCATCGGCAAGCTGCGCGATGAGCTACTCAACGGGGAGAGCT
>JASLXW010000650.1 GCA_030740135.1 Nitrospinota bacterium | reverse complement strand
GATAAGAATTTCTTATTTAAAGTGGGTTCGGCTCGGCGCTGGCTGATATTTGACTTCGCCCGAATGTGCTGATAATGAATCCGAATCAACAAATCGAATTGGGGGCAAGGCCTCATTCTCACAGGGTGGGACCGGAGAGGGCGAGGGAGAAAATCTTCGGCCGGAAATCAGCATTCGCACAACAACCTTACTAAGGGGAAAAAAGGTGCCGAACGAAGAATCCGTCGTCAAAATTTATGACCGATGGGGCAATTTCTACGATATTATTTTCAAGCGCATTTTCGAAGAAGGGCGCGGCGTCGGGGTCCAGATGCTGGGCCTCAAGCCGGGTGAACACCTTCTGGAAGTGGGCGTGGGTACAGGCCTTTCGCTTCCCCTCTACCCCCGGCACGCAAAAATCACGGGAATCGACATCTCCTCGAAAATGCTCGAAAAGGCCAAGAAAAAAGTGGCCGAGTCCGACCTCCACAATATTCAGCTGCGGGTCATGGACGCCCAGGCGATGGCGTTTCCCGACAACAGCTTCGACTGTGTGACCGCGTGCTACGTCGTGAGCGCCGCTCCCGACCCCGACAAGGTCGTCGCCGAGATATGCCGGGTGTGCAAGCCCGGCGGGCGTATCGTCTTCATCAACCACTTCAAAAGCCAGAACAAAATCCTGGCCATCTTCGAAGAACTCACCAACGGGGTGTGCAAGAATTTCGGATGGGAAACCACCCTGGACCTCGAAGCGCTTCTCGAAAGTAACAACCTGATCCCGAGCGCGCAGGAAAGGGTCAACCTTTTCGATTACTGGCGGGCCGTCCTCTGCCATAACGTCTAACATCCGCTTGCCCGGGCCCGGCGCCCCCCACGTGCTTTCCGCACCAAACCGGTTTCTCCTCCTTCATCAGCCAAGGCCGGATTTGAAATCCAAAACGTGGGCAGCGTGCCCCTTGGAACATGAGAAAATCCGGCCGGCCCGAGACGTGACGGGGAAATGAGCCTCGCCTCCCAGTATCCGGGCCTTCTCTTTGCCACCCTCGCCTCGATCTTCTGGGCGGCCTTCGCGTTGATAATCCGGAACGCCCTGCAAAACGCGCCCGTCATTAAGACCACCGCGATTGCGACCACCCTGGACGCCCTCTGCGTCACCATGATCGCCGCCTTCATTGTCCCGGCCGCATCTTTCCTCCCCGCCAAAAGAGAGGCTCTCTTCTTTCTCGTCCTGGCCGGAATTCTTCACATCGGCCTTTCGCGGATTTTTTACTCCTTCGCCCTCCAGCGGATCGGACCCAGCCGCGCCGTCCCGTTGGCCCTCACCTACCCGTTCGTCACCGCCCTCCTGGCGGCTTTCTGGCTCGGAGAGCCGCTGACGGCTTTCATCCTCATCGGCCTCGGCCTCCTCATTTTCGGCATCTTCTTCGTCGTCGGCACCCGGCCGGGGAGGGACACTCCGGGCGGGCAGGCGGGAAAGCGGCCGGGGCGGGCGGACGGTTGGTTCGCCGCGGGGATGAGTTCTCTCCTTTGGGGGCTGGCGGGCGTTTTCTTCAAAAAAGCCGCCCCCGACTTCAACCCTTTCGCGGCCGCGAGCGTGGCGCTGTGGGTGGGCGCAATGACGACCTGGCTCCTCGCGCTCACCGTGGGCAGAAAAGAGTCCGCCAAAGTCATCCCGCGACGCAACGTGAAGTGGATCCTCTTCGCCGTCCTCTTGCAAGCCACCGCCTTCCCTTCCTACACCGCCGCCTTTTCCTGGACCCTCGCGGTCCGGGTGGTGGCCATCGTCGCCCTGGTTCCCATTTTCGCGCTCTTCATGGGCTGGCTGTT
>JASLXW010000064.1 GCA_030740135.1 Nitrospinota bacterium | reverse complement strand
TCCATCAGGCGGTATTTTTCGCTCCGGGCGGAGGAGACCGCCGATTGGGAGCAGTAGGCGCAGTCTTCCGGGCAGAGACCGCTTTTGGCGTTGACGAGGAGGTGGATCTGGACCTTCCGGCCGAAGAACTCTCGCCTGACCCGGAAGGCCGCGTGAAGGATGGGGAGGAGATCGTCCGCCGGGGCGTTGATGATCGCCTCCGTCTCCTCCCGGCCGGGCGCGTCCTCGTTCAAAGAGCGCCTCGCCAATTCTTGATAATCCATCGTGGATTGACCGGCTTCCATCATCACCCGCGGAGTTTTCGGTCTATGGAGTCTTGCGGACGGCTCTTCCCCTGAAGCGGATGAACCCGGACCCATCCATCACGACGAGGATGCGGCCGCGGGCGGGGGAGCGCCGTACAGGATGTTGCTGAGCGCGTCGCGGACCGACTCGGGGTCCATGCCGTTGGAGCGAAGAAAGGGCCCGCTTTCGTCCAGGACGCGCTGGATGTCTCCCAGAAGGCGGAACCGCTGGAAGTAGGCGTCGTGGTGAATGTCCATCGCCTCCCCGACGAGGGAGATGAAGTTGCAGACGGCGAACGGTTGATTCGCCTCCTCGCCGCAGAGATCCCGGTAGCAGCTGTGATACGTGGCGGCCAGGGTGTCGATGCCCGCCGCCCGGGCCTCCCGGAAGAGCGTTTCCTTCATGTCCTCCTTGGCTGTTTCCAACAGGAGCGTGGGGCACTGATAGCCGTTCTGGACGAGCTGGGGGATCTCCACCAGATCGAGGCCCGGCACGGAGCGAAGGACCTTCCGGACGTCCTCGTTGACGCCCGGCAGACCGGTGTGCTCGTGAAGCCCCACCCGCTTCTCGACCGGCCGGACGTACAGGGCCTTCAACGCATCCACCCGGTCCGCCAGAAACCGGGTGATGTGCTCGAACGGCATCACCGTGGGGTTTCCCAGGGGAGGGCGCTCGGCGTACTGCATCTGGCAGGACGGGCAGAAAGTCACCACCTTGTCCGGATCGAAGGCGGCGAAGTGGCTGAGGGAGTTGGCCTTCATCCTTCCGCCCCCTTCCTCGTCCCCCGCGCGGAGGTGGTTGACGCCGCAGCAGTTCGCCGCGCCGCCCTCGACGACGTAATCCACGTTCAGCTTCTCGAACACGTCCAGGACGGTGAAAATGATGTGGGGCGTCTGGAGAAGGTTGCAGCCGAAGTAGAAGACGATTTCCGCCTGGGATTTTTTTCCCCGGCGGCCGGCCGTCAGGCGGCGGAACCGCTCGGGCTCCATCTGGACGCCCGCGACCAGCTTCAGGGTCTGGCTGAAGCGCTTGAAGAACTCCCCCGATTCCGCCTTGATCCCGGCGATGCCGCCCGCTTTCACCCGGAGCCGGGTCCGGGCGTAGGCGAGCATGGTTCGCGGGTTCACGGGCTCCGGACAGGCGTCGACGCAGAGCCCGCTCATCATGCAGGCCTCCGCCCAGGCGGCGCCCTCCCCGCGGACCTCTTTGTCCTGGATCAGGTCGATGACATCCCGCGTCACCCGCTCGGGATCGGCGCCGGCGAGATCGGTGTAGGGGACCATCGGGCACGCCTTGAAGCACTCGCCGCAATAGGTGCAGGCGGCGGCCATCCGCGCGATGTCCTCGTTCATATAATCAACGTGAGATGTCGGAAGTGTCGTCATTGTTTTTCACTCAACGTCCACCGCCGCTGAATGCCGCGATGAAGCCTCATTGTAGACCCGGAATCGCGCATCTCCAAGCCGCCCCGTGTAGGAATGTGTGCGCGGTCTCCCCTACGCAATGAGCCACCGGAACAGGTGGAATGCCGCGAGGGCGATTCCAATGATGAGCAGGACATTGCGAAGCCACAGGGCGGCCCCCAGGGCCGCGAGCGCCGCGTAAAGCGCCGGGTTGGCCTCGAAGCCGGCGAACTCGCCCCCCGGAAAACCGACCAGAGAGACTGTCAGCGCGGCCAATGCCGCCACCGGGGCCGCTTCCAGACAATGCCTCAAAAAGGGCGGCAGGCGAAGCCGTCCCGCCGTCGCGAGGATGGGACCCCGGGACAGGTACGTGACGGCCGCCATCGCCAGGATCAGGTAGAAGACCGGCTGCGTAACCAATTCAGATAGCCTCCCGCAAGAGAGATGAGGACGATGGTGACCAGGACGGCGTGCGCGTGGGGGAGAACGGCGGCGGCGGCGGCCGTGACGGGGACGGCCAGCAGCGCGACCGTGATCTCGGCGGGGCCGCGAAGCAGGGGAATGAGGATGGCGATAAAGACGGCGGGGTTGACGATCTCCAGGCCCATGTCCTGGATCTCGGGAAGCGATTCCACCAGGTAGCCGCCGAGAAAGCTCGCGGGGATCCAGGTGACGTAAATGAGGAGCGTAACCGCGAGATAGTAGGCGTCCTTGCGCGGCGCTTCGGGATCCCGCAGGCACCGGGCGATGGACAGGGCGTAGGCCGCGTCCACCAGCCCATAGCCGATGAGGGCCAGCCAGCGGGGACTCCGGTCTCGGAAATGGGGGGCCAGCGAGGCCGCGTAGAGGACGTAGCGGAGGTTCACAAGGTACGTGGTGAGGACGATGAGGACGAACCCGGCCCCCTGCTTCAGCAGCCCGACGGCGACGAGCTGGGCCGGGCCCGCGTAGACGATGGCCGACATCAATCCGGCTTCGACCCAGGTCAGCCCGGCGGCCCGGGCCAGCGCCCCGAAGATGAAACCGATGGACGTCAGGCCGATGACGATGGGAATGGAGTCGCCCAGTCCCCTGCGAAATTCCGCCCGCGCGGCGTCCGAATCAATCATGAAGGCGTCCAAAGGTTCGTCGGGTTTGGCGTCCGCCCCGCGTGAGGCGGCGCGAAGCGCTTCCGCCGCTCACAGGGCGGGAAAGGCGGCCCGGCCGAGAGACCGGGGCAGGAGCAGGTAGTACGCCCCCGGGTGTTTCATCCGACCCGCGTAGGCCTCGGCCCGGTCCCCCGTCCCCCAGAAGATGTCGCCCCGGACCGGACCTCGAATGGCGCCGCCCGTATCCTGGGCGATGAACAATCGGCGTAAGGGGCGCCGGTCTCTCCAGGACCGGCTTTCCGCGGGGGCGTGGGTGTCGAGCCAGATCGGGACGCCGAGGGGGATGAACCTCCTGTCCACGGCCAGCGATCGGAGGGCCGTCAGGGCGACGCCCTGCGCCCCGATGGGACCGTCGCCTTCGATTTCCCGGAAAAAGATGTAGGACCGATTTGTTTCCAAAAGGGCGCGTCCTTTTTTCGGATGGTCTTTCACCCAGGCCCGGATGGACTGGAGCGTGACGCCCTCGCGCGCGAGGGCGCCGGTGCGGATCAATTCCCGCCCGATGGAGCGGTAGGCGTGGCCGTTCTGCCCGTCATAGCCGATCCGCAGGAGGGTTCCGTCTTCCAGGATCACCCGGCCCGAGCCCTGGACGTGAAGAAAGAAGGCGGCGACGGGGTCGTCCACCCAGACGATCTCGAGTCCCCGGCCCTCCAGGGCGCCGGTGTTGATGGCCGCCCGGTCGTCGTACGGCCTGAGCCTGCCGTCTTCGACCTTGCCGAAGATCCGCCGCCCTCGCAGGCCCCTTTGGAATTGGCCCAGGTCCGCCGTGACCAAGTCTTTCGGCCGGTTGTAAAGAGGGTGGAGGTACGGCCCGCCGCGCGTGCGGGAGCCGCGGAGGACCGGCTCGTAATAGGCGGTGAACAGCCCCTTCGATTCACCGTTGTTGGCCGCCCGGTAGGGGATGAACCATTTCTCGAAAAAGGCCCGCGCGCGCTCATGGTCCCCCGGGCGGCCGTCCTCCAACCCGGCCGCTTCGGCGCAGACGGCCCGCCAGTCGGCGACGCGGCCGGCGAAGCGCTTGCCGTCGATGGGCCGCCGGTCCGGCTGCCGATGAAGGCGTTCACAGGATTTCCGGAAGACGGGAAGGACCTCCGCGTGACGGTCGGCCCGCCACCCCGGCAGGTCTTCAAAGGCGGTTCGCTCCAGGATCAGCCGTGCGCGTCCGTGGACGGGGCCGGAGATTCGGTCGGGAGCGGAAGGCTCGGGGAAAGTCGCGCAGCCGGAAAGGGCAAGGAGGAGGGGGAAAAACCCCCCGAGCGGGCCAAGGGGGGAACGCCGACGGGTCATCTTCATGGGACGCTCGGATAACACTTGGACATCGGAAATGACGCAGGACATTTCAATTGAAAGTAATGAGATGGGCCGGTTTCGTCAAGTGAAAGGGGGATTGCGCGGGATCTCCAGTTCTGAAGTTGTCGGTCTCCGAGAAGGAAACGACGCCTGTGTCTCATCGGTTCCGGACCCATTCAGATACTACCGGGTTCTTCCTGCATCGCGTTCGCTACGGCTTTGGGTCTCTATGGGCTCCTCTACGCCGTGGCCCGAGGAGATCCTTCGGATTTGTGGTGCGGATGAGTATTGCACCCCATCCCGCTCAATAAGAAAAGGGTCACGGGATTTCCCGTAACCCTTTGACTTTGATGGTGCCGGGGGGCGGAATCGAACCGTCGACACATGGATTTTCAGTCCACTGCTCTACCGACTGAGCTACCCCGGCACCGTTTGTTTTTCAATGAGTTACACTAACGGCCTTTCACATGATAGGCGCTCAGTGTCTATTTTACTGCCTTCTGCGCCGTCAAGAAGGGCCACCGCCTGGGCCTTGTGACGGTCCGTCAGGTGCGAATACCGCATGACCATCCGCATTGTCTTGTGGCCCAGTAGCTCTCGGATGGTATTTAGGTCCACGCCCTCCATTGCCAAGGCTGACGCAAATTCATGACGCGAATCGTGGAAGCGGTAGTCATCGATTCCACCTCGTCTTAGCGCCCCCTTGAAGCCTGTACGGATGCTCTGTATCGCCTCCCCGTCCTGGGGTCGGCAGAACACAAATCCCCCGTCCAGACGGTACGGGATGCTCTCCAATATCGCACGGGCCGTTGCGTTCAGTGGGACCGTCCGACCTTCACCGGACTTCGCCTCGCCGACTCTCAGATACCCCCTTCTGAGGTCCACATCTTGCCACTTCAGGCGAAATATCTCGCCCTGTCGAAGCCCTGTGTGACGGGCGAAATCGTAAATCCGGCAGATGCGCGGGTGCATCTCGGCCCGAAGCCGTTCCCGTTCTTCCGGTTCCAGAATTCGGCAACGGGCGTTATTCTCCTTCAAAAATTTGACTTTGGCAACCGGGTTGCTTCCGGCCTTCCCGCCCTCAATGGCACGATTGAACAGCGTTTTCAAAAGCGCCAGTTCCCGGTTGACCGTCGCGGGTTTCTTCCCCTGGTCCAGCCTGTTCGTTTGGTAGCCGTGGACCATTTCCGGCGTGATGGCGTCCAGGTAGCAATCCCCGAAAACCGGCAGAAGGGACTTGAAACTCGATTCGTCCCGTTTCGCGGATTTCTTCCGGGCGGAATAGACACGGGCGTATTCCTCCGCGTACTGCCGGAAGGTGACGCGCCGGACGGTGCGCCGGTCCAGGTGCTTCCCCTCGGCGATCTCTGTCCTCCGTTTCCCCATCACGGTCACGGCCAGCCGCTTGTTCGGGCCGATCCACTCCCGGACCCGCCGCCCCCCAAGGTAGTAGTCCAGGAAGTAGTTGCCGTCTGTGTGGGGAATGGCTTCTTTATGAAAACCCCCGGGGTGATGCCCCGTGATCCACGACCACAAAATATATAATCCCAAAAGAGACCCCGCACAATAACTAACATACCAACAATCAATACGTTATGCTAATTGCAATCGACCCCTTTTTGCAGGGTAAAAATCGTAATTGGACTTAGGTGGTGGGACCGGAGACTGGGGCTTCACGGCAACGCGAGCAGGTGTCAGTCACAGGAAGCCTTTGCGTTCGCGTATGCCTTCGATAGGGGGGTTCGAACCCCCAGGGGGAACCGAACGCTGGTAAACAGGTTCTCGCTCTTTGATATCAAGGGGTTTGCTCCCGCCGCATGAATTCTTTCTGGCTTTTTCGGTTCACAGGAGAAAGAATCACCTCACCCCCTTTTTCCCCTGTGTCCCGGGCCGTCCCAAGCAGATACTCGGAGACGCGGACTGTCATCCGCCCCTTTGGGCGCTCATCGCATTGCCTTCCGTTCAGCCCGCCTGATCCTGTTCATGATTCCGGGCTTGCCTTGGTCCGGGGACTGAGTTAAGATTCCGGTTGTCAATCCAAAAAGACTCAGACCCCGCACACCCGAGGGGGGCACCTGAAGGATGTGTTTTACAATACGCAGGGCTGGCTCGATTCGAGAATACTGTTTCTGATTGACGGTCAAAGGCCGAAGGCGCGAGAAGGGTCGATACCCCGATTTCCGGCGGCGAAGAAATTCAGATCGTCATGGGGATTTCCATGTCCGGTGGTTGACCCGGATTTCGGCTAGTCCACCCCCTCCCCCGACATGCGCTTGCGGTGTGAGGGCGCTATGCTCCGATACGCACAAACCAGATAGGGAGGTCAGAACGGATGAGCGGAGACGTCGTGAATGACTTTCTGAAGACCTTCGGCAGAACGCCGGATGAGCTTTTCGAGGGAGAAAAGGAGTTCATCGAAGATTGGCACAGCGACTACAACACCGACCGGCATCACGCTTTCGAGATTCAGAAGGAAGAGTGCGCCCTCATTGTGGTCGACCTCCAAAACGACTTCATCGTCCCGAACTCGCCCATCTGGATCCCCGAAGCCCTGCGGCAGATCCCCCGAAACAAGAGGTTGATCGAGGCCGCCCGCCGGCTCGGCGTCCCGGTCATCTACACCGCCATCACCTTCAACGCCGACTGCTACGCCGATTTCCGCGAGTTCTCGGATGCGCACCGCGATGGCGCCCTCATTGAGGGTTCCAAGGGAATTCAAATTTATCCGGAAGTCTCCCCGGAGGAAGGGGAGCGCGTCATCGACAGCAAGCACAACTACGACGCCTTTGCCGGGACCGATCTGGACTATGTCTTGCGCGACCACGGAACGAATACCTGCGTCATCTGCGGAACGGTGACCAACTTCTGCTGTGAGTCAACGGCGCGCAGCGCATACTTCAAGAACTACCACGTCGTGTTCGTGGAGGACTGCGTCTCTTCCGACAACCCCTACGCCCACGAGTCCACCATCCGCACCTTGCGGCGGGGTTTCGCCCGGGTCTTGAAGAGCGACGAGTTAATCAACATCTGGACGGAAGGCGATGACCTTTACGCCAAGGCCCGGAAGGCTAAGGAGACCTGATTTTTCGGCCGGGACCTTTCTGCGCTTGACAGACTTGAAATCCTTCTGTTAGCCTAAATCATTCGCGGAGTAAGAATGCTTGGAGAAAGCGCTGCCACCCAGAAAATCCGTCTGGACAATTCTGGGCAAGAATCATTCGAGTTGTCCGGATCTGCAATGTGAAATTTCGGAGAAATCCCTAGTTCATCCATGCAACCAACAAGGGGGTGCAAGAATGGGACGGAAAGTCTTTTGGGTAATCTTCGCATCGCTTTTTGCCCTGCTTCCTGTCGTTGCGAGAGTTGCGCAAGGACAAGCGAAGTCTGACGAGGTGTATGTATGGGAGGGCGTAGACGGCAGCGGCAAAAGATTCTCTTATAAAGTTACCCGGCCAACACCCAAGAAGGCATACCACATCGGCGTTTCCTTTCCTCATCTGAAGGACCCGTATTGGGTGGATCAAGCGTATGGCGTTGTCAAAGAGGCGAAGAAGCTTGGACTCAAGCTCACAATTCTGACTGCCGGAGGCTACCCCTACCTGAGCAAACAGATCGCTCAGATGGAAAACCTCCATCAGATGGGAGTTGACCTCATTATTTCCGGCCCTATCAGCTACAAGGGAAACGTTGCTGTAACGGACGAAATTGTGAAGAAAGGGACTCCTGTCGTCAATCTTGGCCAGACCAGTGACACGAAGTCATGGACGACCACCGTTCTGTCTGAAGACTACAAGATGGGGAGGATTGTCGCAAACTGGATTGTGAAAGATGCCGCCGGAAAATCCGCCAATGTCGCTATGGTGAGCGGTCCCGCCGGCGCCACGTGGACGATGGATCGGTCCCGTGGTTCCCGCGACGTTTTGAAACAACATTCCAACATCAAGATCGTGGCTGAGCGCTGGGCGGATGAAGATCGCTCGCTTCAAACAAAAATCATGGAAAACCTGCTCCAGACATTTCCCAAGATCGATTATGTGATCGGAGTCGCGTTCCCCGATACGGCGGGCGCCGCGGACGCCATCCGAGCGGCGGGACGCGAGGGGAAAGTCAAGATTGCCGCCTCCAGCCTTGATCAGGCCCTTATTCCCTTCATACGAGAGGGGCAGGTGAACTTTGCCATTGCAAAGCACATGATCCTCACAGGGCGGGCGATCGTAAGGATGGCGGTCCATATTCTGAATGGTCAGAAAAACATCCCGAGACTGATCTATGCAACAATGGAAGGATTTACGCCGAAGACCCTGAAGAACCTGGATCTAAAAAACGAATTTCCACCGAAGGGCTGGCGAGTTCCACTTCGCTGAAAAAACTACGTCTTGGGTTCTGCGCCGCATGGTCAATTCCGAGCCTCTTTCCGCTCAGTTGAGAGCGGAGAAGATCACGAAACGCTTTTCGGGCGTAGTTGCGCTTCGGGACGTCTCCTTCGATCTTTTCAGAGGTGAGGTGCATGTCCTTGTCGGCGAAAACGGCGCCGGCAAGTCCACGCTGATTAAGGTCTTGTCGGGTGCGCACCGTCCGGATGAGGGAACGATCTTCATTGGCGGAGAGCCCGTTAAAATCAGGGAGCCCCGTCATGCTCAGAATCTCGGCATCTTCACAATCTATCAAGAGCTCCCCCTAGTCCCCCAACTTACGGTTGTGGAGAACGTCTTTCTCGGCTGGGAACGGGGGCTGTCGGCCCTTCCCCTTCTGGCTGCGAAGTCCACCCAGTTGGCCCGGACCCGCGAGGTGCTGGAAAGGCTTGAGTACCCCCTCGACCCGAACACGCAAGTGCAGGACCTTCTCATCGGCGAGCAGCAAATGGTGGCCATCGCCAAGGCGCTGGTCAACGACGTCCGGATTCTGATCTTGGATGAACCCACCTCGGCATTGACGGACCGTGAGGTCAAAGTCCTTTTTGGAATCATTCGGCGTCTCAAAGAGAGCGGTGTTTCGGTGATCTATATCTCCCACCGCCTGGAGGAGGCGAAGGAGATAGGCGACAGGATAACGGTTCTTCGGGACGGGAAGACCATCTCGACGGTGCCGATGGCCGATGTCGAGCTGACGGACATCATTCGAAAGATGGTCGGGCGGGATATCAAAGATAAATTTCCAAAGCTCAAGGTTCCCATTGGAAGCCCCTTGTTGGAGGTAAGGGATCTAAGCCGCGGAAAATTCTTTCGAGATGTCAGTTTCGATCTGCACGAAGGGGAGGTCGTTTGTCTCACGGGGTTGGTGGGCTCGGGAACGACTGAGTTAGGCCGTTCGCTTTTCGGGATTGAACCCGTGGAAAAAGGAACGCTCAGATTGCGGGGTCAACCGGTGGAGATTCGATCCCCCCGGAGAGGAATTCGCCTGGGCTTCGGCTATATCCCATCTGACAGGAAGCGTGAGGGCGTCATCAACATTTTAAGCGTAAGGCAGAACATTTCCCTTCCAATCCTTCGCCGCCTGAGTCGGTTCTTTTGGCTCCGTGATAAGGAGGAAAAGCGAATATCCGAGGACTTTAGACGCCGCTTGAATATCAAGGCCCCCACGGTGGACACGGTTGTTCAAAACCTGAGTGGTGGAAACCAGCAAAAGGTCGTTCTTGCCAAGATACTGGCTACACAGGCGAGTTGTTTCATTTTCGATCAGCCTACTGCCGGCATTGACATCGGCGCGAAGGCCGACATCTACCAATTTGTTGCGGAACTTGTCCAGCAAGGGGCCGGCGTGATTCTCATTTCTTCGGAGATTCCGGAATGCCTCGCGATTGCCGACCGGATTTTGGTCTTCTATGCAGGTTGCATCGTGGGGGAATTAAATCGGGAAGAGGCCACACAGGAGCGCATCTTGAACCTGGCCTTCGGCCACGGGCTTGGCCAAATGAGGGAGGTGGCCTCGTGACAGTCGACGCGGAGGTCAAACCGGGTTTCTGGGCCCGGAACAAACGGTTATTATCCTTCGGCGATGTCGGTTACTTGCCCTTATTCATCATATTCCTGTTCTTCCTTTTTGCGTTTCTTCAACCTAGGTTTGCCACGTTCGCGAATCTACAGAATGTGAGCCGCCAAGGGGCTTTCTTGGCCATCGTGGCATGCGCCCAGATGTTCCCCCTGCTCGGTGGGGGATTTGACATCTCCGTGGGCGCGAACATTGGATTGGTCAGCGTCATTACATCCATTGCGACGTTGCAATTCGGCATTGCCTTTGGTTTGCTCTCCGGGATTCTCTGCGGGGCTTTTGTTGGACTGATCAACGGCACCGTCGTTTCAATCTTTCGTGTTTCCCCTTTCGTTGCAACACTTGCGATGATGTCCGCCGCACGCGGCGCCGGCCTCTTCATCACAAATGGACAACCTATCTTTGGCCTCCCGAAATCCTTTCTTTACATCGGGACCCGGTATATCGGACCTTTTCCCATTCCCACACTGATCGCCGCGTTTGCATTCCTTTTGACCTATCTAATCCTCAGGAAATTCTTCTTTGGCAGGTACTTCTATGCAATCGGCGGGAACGCAGAAGCTGCAAGGCTTTCCGGGGTCAACGTTACGGGCTATCGCCTGTTGTCCTATGTCATTTGCGGCACTTTGACGGGGATCGCCGGTGTGACGATTACGTCGCGGATAGGCTCAGGTGAGCCCATGACAGGTGCGGGATTGGGCTTGGAATCCATCGCCGCCGTTGTGGTGGGAGGTGTTGCGCTCACGGGCGGCAAAGGTACGGTTTTAGGGGTGGGCCTTGGAGTGATCACACTGGCTCTTATATCGAACGGGCTGGATCTCATCAATGTATCATCTTATCTCCAGATGGTCGTCATCGGCGCCATCATCGTCTTCGCAGTCATTGCGGACCAGTTCAGGACCGCCAAGAAAGGGTAACCCGCTCGAATCGATCCCGTGGAGCAGATGGCTTCACAGACTCCGCCCCCATGGAGTGAGGCCACGACCCAAGAAGGGGGCCCGTCGGCCCCCTTCTTCACACACCAGGTGGGACACTTTTACGCCGCCACGCCGGTACACTTTTACTCCGCCATTGACACACAAACGTGTCCTGCGCACATCTTTGCACGGAACGCGCATTTCCACAGGAGTCCTATTACTACATCTTGGGCCGTTTCGGGAAAATTGGCCTCTGGAATAGGCCGGGCGTCCCGCCCGGCATCCGTCAGTTTCTTTCCTTCGCTTCCGAAACTCTCTCCGACCAGTAGACCCAGGGATTGCTGGACATAGAAGGACGATCCACTTTCAAGGCCATGGGGTTTTCGATCTGGTCGAAGGGCACCGTCTCAGGCATTCCGAGTTGGGAGGCGATGAGTAGAGATTTAGCTGTGTCTTCCAGAATGAGCATGATGGCGACTGCCTGCTCTATAGATTTCCCCGCCGAGGCGGCCCCATGGTGCTTGAGCATCACGACGGGCGCGTTGCCCATGACCTTGGCGATCTCGTCTCCCAGCTCCGGAGATTCCACCTGTTCCGATCTGGGACACACCGGGACTTTCGGATGAAAGATGACGCCGTAATGGTCCACAGGGACGATGTCCCGGTTGGCGATGGTGCAGGCCACAGCGGTTAAGGGGTGGGCGTGGACCACCGCATTCACTTCGGCCCTGGCCTTGTAGATCCCGGTGTGGTTGTACTTTTCGCCGGGCGGCTCAAGCCTTCCACCCACGTGGTTGCCGTCAAGGTCCATGATGCTCAGGTCGTCCGTCTTCGCGCTCTGGAAGGTCTTACCCACCTCATGCAGGTGGCCCATGATGAGGATGCGGTCTCCCTTCGGGAGCCGGATGCTGGCATGACCCAGGTTCAATCGCAGGACCCCAGCGGCCGACATGATTTTATGAGCAAGGATCAATTTCTCTTTCAGTTCTTGAGCCTTGTTATCGTTCGACATGACGTTCCCTCTGGTTTCAGGTTGAAGAGAGAGCCAACGGTCGTTCCCGCTGCCTATCCCCCGGGCCTCGCGGAAAGTTCGTGCTTCTTACGAGAGAGGCGTCCTTCGCGACTCAGGTCATCGAGCGTCGTCGTGAAGCATGGCAAGGAGATCGGGGACTTGCTCCAGCCCCGGGTGAGTGGGCACCTCAGGGAAAGGCTCCCCGAAGGGCCGGGTCGCGTCGATTCCCATGGCCGACCCCAGCGCGCCCTCCGGCACCGTCGGGTCCAGGGCGGGGCTCGGGTACTTGGCAACGATGACGATGTCCTCGACGGGCCGGGCGCGCGTGGTGATGGCCCATAGGACCTTCTCGTCCTTGAAGATGTCGATGTCGTCGTCCACGACCACTGCGTACTTGGGGTGCAGGATGCTTCCCAGGACGGCCATGAGGACGTTGCGGCCCTCTCCCCGAAAAGTCGTCTTCAGG
>JASLXW010000649.1 GCA_030740135.1 Nitrospinota bacterium | reverse complement strand
GGCCGTCCAGATCGGAATCTCCTTCCGCGTCATCGGATTGAGGGCGAACCGGCCGGTGAAGACGCCCAGCTTTTCCTCCGCCGCGTCGGTCCGGACGAGGGTGTCCTGGTTCCGGACCCGCTCGCAGAAATCCCGCACGGCCCCCTCCTGCGGGGTTCCGGCCGAAAGACGCTTCACCAGCGGGTGCTCGGGCGCCAGGACCATGAACGTGGCCCCGTAGACGGTGTCGTGCCTCGTGGTATACACAGAGAGCCGCTCATCCTCCCCGACGATGGGGAAGTCGATCCGGGCGCCCTCGCTGCGGCCGATCCAGTTCCGCTGCATGGTGAGAACGCGCGCGGGCCAGCCTTCCTCGAGGTGTTCCAGTCCGGCGAGGAGCTCTTCGGCGTAGTCGGTGATCCGCAGGAACCAGGAGTCCATCTCCTTCTGGAGGACGGGGGTCTCGTGCCGCCAGCAAAGCCCCCCCACGACCTGTTCGTTGGCCAGCGTCGTGCGGCATTTTTCGCACCAGTTGACCGACGTTTTCCGGCGGTAGGCCAAGCCGCGCTCATACATCTTCAGGAAGATCCACTGGTTCCATCGGTAATAATCCGCTTCACAGGTGGCCAGCTCGCGGCCCCAGTCGTAGCTCAGGCCGAGACCTTGAAGCTGCCGCTTCATGGCCTCGATGTTGTTCCGGGTCCAGGTCGCCGGGTGCACTTGGTTCTGGATGGCGGCGTTCTCGGCCGGCAGGCCGAAGGCGTCCCAGCCGATGGGATGAAGGACGTTGAAGCCGCGCATCCGTCTTTGCCGGGCGACCACGTCCCCGATGGTGTAATTCCGCACGTGGCCCATGTGGATGCGGCCCGAGGGATACGGGAACATCTCCAGCAGATAGAACTTCTCGCGCGACGCGTCCTCGCTGACGCGGAAGGCGTTGTCCCGCACCCAGCGGGTTTGCCACTTGGCCTCGATGGCCGCGAAGTCGTACCGGTCGCTCACGTCGGTCGGCTCATTTCTCAGGGGGGATTTCGCCGGATTCCCGGCGAATGCGGGTCGCGCCGCCCCGGATTTGGGACGGGGCTCAGGCCATCTCCAATTCCCGTTCTTTGACAATGCGATCGAGGATACCGTTGACGAAGGCCCCGGATACATCCGTGCCGTACTTCCGGGCGATGTCAATGGCCTCATTGATGGCCACCTTGGGGGGAATGTCGTCAAAGAAGACCAGCTCGCAGGCCGCCATCCGGAGGACGTTGCGGTCGATGAAATTCATCCTCCGCAAAGCCCAGTGCTCCGACACCCGGGCGATGAGGGCGTCCAGCGCCGCGCGCTCCCGACAGCAGGTTCGGACAAGCCGGCCGGTGTAGGCCCGGACTTGCCGCGACACCTCGGATTCCTCCCCGAGCCGGACCAAGGCGAGCTCCGGCGCGTCTCCGGTCAGCTCCAGGCCATAAAGAATTTTCAGCGCCTCTTCCCGCGCCGATCTTCGAGCACCCATGGTCCAATCCGTTTGGGAGGCCCCGCCTTACTTGCGTCGCGGCTTCGGGACCTCTTTCATCAGGTTCGCCATCTCTATCGCGCTCAAGGCGGCATCGTAGCCTTTGTTCCCGTGCTTGGTCCCCGCGCGCTCGACGGCCTGCTCAACGGTGTCGGTCGTCAGAACCCCGAAAGCGATCGGCAGGCCGAATTCCTGCGAGGCGGCCGCGATTCCCTTGGAGACCTCCGAGGCGACGTACTCGAAGTGCGGCGTCGAGCCGCGAATCACGGCCCCAAGACACACAAGGGCGTCATAGCGCCCCGACTGCGCCAGCTTGCGGGCGGTCAGGGGAATCTC
>JASLXW010000648.1 GCA_030740135.1 Nitrospinota bacterium | reverse complement strand
GAATCGTTTTTCCGCAACCTGTTAGTTCGAGATTCGACCGTTGGGCTGAAAGGGGAAGATTAATGGGGAGAGAAATCATGAGAACAATTTCGGCCGCATTCGCTGTTCCCGCCTTGTCTATCGGATCCATCGCGCTCCAGGGTCCGGCGTCCGCCGAAACGCTCCTCGAGCGTGGGACGTACCTCATGAGGGGCCCTGTTGCTCTGCGGGAACTGCCACACGCCAAAGAACCGGGGCCGTCCGATCAAAGACATGGAGCTGGCCGGCGGCTTCAAATTCGACGAGAAACCCTTCACCGCCTATGCGTCCAACATCACGCCCGACAAGAAAACGGGCATCGACAAATGGACGGACCGGCAGATCAAGATCGCCATCACGAACGGCGTCCGCAAGGACGGCGCGAAGATGCTCCCGCCGATGGCGTATAACTGGTACAAAAACATCACCTGGGAGGACCTGAACGCCATCGTCGCCTACCTGCGCCCCTGAAACCGCTGCCCGCGGTCCGAAAGGTGCGCCACGTCCCGCCGAAGAAGAAATGAGGCGCCCGGCGCGCTGAGTCTCAACCCGAATCCAATCCACAAAAGGGAGGGGCCCATGGCCCCGCCCTTTTTCCTTGAGCCGGCCGGGGAGAATTCCCATTTTCCACGGTTGGCGGCCGCCACGCCATCTTCCACAAGAAATCCGCCCTGCTTCGCGCCCCCCCCTGTCCTCCGTCACCTCCCATTGGTACGCCCCTTGCGATTTCTAAGTGCGTCGGAAACCGAAGCGCCGCTTCATTGTCAAATGGCGTATCAGGCCCGAGCCATCTTATTTCAATGACATAGAGGCGTTGGGCACAACTCTTCCTGAATGAAGGATGGGTCCCGCCACACCGGGACCGTATCCAAGGTTTACAAATTCGATTGTAAGAAAGTGAAAAACAGGGCCACGCAACCCGCAATCCGGCACCCCGAAACGCGGAAGATATTTTCTGAAACGCTTAGGACATTTGTCTAAATTTCGTCAAAATAATCGAGTCTTATCCCTTGACAGGGATGCCGCGCGATGCCATTATTTTGGTATAAATCGGTATAGAGTGGATGGAAGTGGGGAATATTCATCATGTTTATCGGGAAACACCAAGTCAAATTGGATCCCAAAGGAAGGATCAGTGTGCCTTCCAAATTTCGGGACGGCCTCACCTCCAGGGGGACAAACCAGATCGTCATCACCCTGTTCGGGCGCTGCCTGGTCGCCTACCCGATGGACGAGTGGCAGGAAGTGGAGCACAAGGCGCGCGAGCTGGACACCAGCCGGGAGGACGTCCGCAATTTCCTCCGGATGTTCTACGCCAACGCCGCCGATTGTCAGGTCGATGGACAAGGCCGCATCCTCATTCCAGAACACCTCCGAACCGGCGCCGGGCTGGAGAAAGAGGTCTACATGTCCGGCATCGGACCGAAATTCGAGATTTGGAGCCGGGAGCGCTGGGACCAGGAAGTCCAGCCCTCTCAGGACCGGATGGTTGAAATTGCCGAAAACTCGGGCATCGGCTTCTGAGAAGACCGGCCCAAGACAACAGCCCCTCCCCGGAGAAACGGGACCATGCCAACCCTCCTGGCCGCATTGGAAATCATGACCGCGCAAGACCCCCACCGTCCCGTCATGGTTGAGAGGACGCTGGAGTTCCTCATTCCGCGGGGGGGGATCTTCCTGGACGCCACGGTGGGCTATGGCGGACACGCCGAGGCCCTCCTGGATGCGGGCGATCCGGATCTGACGCTGGTGGGCATGGATCGGGACGCCGAGGCCCTGGACTTCACCCGGACCCGGCTTTCC
>JASLXW010000647.1 GCA_030740135.1 Nitrospinota bacterium | reverse complement strand
GTACTCGATCACCTGCGGAAGCGTGTCCGCCGCCAGGATAGAAAGGTCTTTCGACACCGCCGCGGCCTCGGGGGCGTTGTTGCGGGGAAGGATCAAGCCGCTGAGTCCCTTCCTGCCCTGCATCCCCGCGGCGATGGGGAGCGCGCCCTTGATCGGCTTCACCCGCCCGTCCAGGGAGAGCTCGCCCAAAAGCAGATGGCCGTCCAGCCGATCCCCCGAGATGATCCCCGAGGCCCGGAGAATCCCCACGGCGATGGGCAGGTCGAACGCCGAGCCTTCTTTCCGGACGTCGGCGGGGGCCAAATTCACGGTGATCTTCTTCAGGGGGAACTGAAAGCCGGTATTCTTGACGGCAGCGGCGACCCGGTCGCGCGACTCCTTCACCACCGCGTCGGGCAGTCCGACGGCCGTGAAGGCGGGCAGGCCGGAGGAGAGATCGACCTCGACCTCCACCGCGAAGGCCTCGATGCCGAGAACGGCGGCGGATAGGACCTTGGCGAGCAACGTGCTCTCCCCTCTCCCGGACAGACCCGAGGACGCGGATTCAACTCACGCCTTCAAGGCCCCCGGCAGGACCTCATCTCAAGAGATTATAGCCGGTTCGGAGATGTGGGGAGCGTTCGGAACTGAATTTTGACTGCGGCACGAGAGGAAGGGTGACCACAATTCCTTTTCAGGATCTAATCATCCAAGCCCTTAACTCTCCATCAAACCGGGGTAAGTCCAAACCGAAATTCACGGTTTATGACCCACCTGCGAATGATGTAAATCCGCCGCTTCGAGGAGTCCATTCTCCGCGGACACCGCTTGGGACGGCGTCTTTCCCTTCGTCCGTTTTTTCAGATAGGGGATGTTGATCGCGGCGGGATATTCCGCCTTGCCGGCGCCCCCGACCAAAACCACAATCGTCAGGACATAAGGGATCATCAACAGGAAATCGTGCGGAACCGGGACATTCAGGGCCTGAAGCCGCAATTGAAGACCTTCCGCAAAACCGAAAAGCAGGCACGCGCCCAAGACTTTCCAGGGATTCCACCCGCCGAACACGACCACGGCCAAGGCGATGAATCCCCGGCCGGACGTCATGTTATCCATAAAGATGTTCAACTGGCCAATGGAGAGCGTCGCCCCGCCGAGGGCCGCCATCGCGCCCCCCACGCCGACGGCCAGGTACCGGATGCGCCACACGTTGACCCCGGCCGTGTCGGCGGCCCCGGGGTGCTCGCCCACGGCGCGAAGTTTCAGCCCCCAGGACACCTTGAAGATCAAGACCCAGAACACCGGCACCAGAATGAACGCGAAATAGACCAGGGGGATGTGCCGGAAGAGGATCGGCCCGATAAAATCAAGATCGCTCAAGAAAGGAACCTGAAAAGGCATGAACGATTCGACCTCCGGGAGATCCGTCATCTTTTCGAAGGTTTTTTTGTACGTCAAACTGGTGATACCCAGGCAGAAGATATTGATGATGATGCCCGTGATGATCTGGTCGGCGCCGCGGCCGATGCAAAGCCAGCCGGACAGGAGACCGATCAGGAAGCCGATCCCAGCGCCTGTCAGCACGCCCGCCCAGACCCCGCCGAAGAAATAGGCGCCCATGAACCCGCCCCAGGCGCCCATCGTCATCATCCCCTCGATGCCGATGTTCAGGAAACCGGCGTCTTCCGCGATGATTTCGCCCAGGGCGGAGAAAAGGATGGGCGTGGAGATTCGGATGGTGGCCGCGCCGATCGAGATCCAAAAGAAATAATCCCAAAGGATGTCCAACCTTTGGCTCCTCTTACCGCTCGTCCATCAAGAGGATGTGTCCTTGGTCAAGAGACGACTCGCC
>JASLXW010000646.1 GCA_030740135.1 Nitrospinota bacterium | reverse complement strand
GATGAGATACCGGGTCCCGACACCGTACCCGTCATATTCGGGCCCGCGAAACCCGTCGACCGACGTCTTCTCTATTTCGCCCGAAACGGCCGCGATGATCAGGTCTCCCGGCAAGGAGACCCCCGCCTCTTTCAGGGCGGCGACGGCCCCCAGGTAAGCCGCAAGCGCGCTTTTCATGTTCATGATCCCGGGTCCGGTCGCCCACTCATCATCGACCACCCTGGATTGGCCGGATTCGTACTCATCGACCAAAAGCTCTTTCTCGATGAAAGTATACCCCTCCCCGGGGATTTCACTCTCCCTGTGGGTGTGCGAGATGTCCATATGCCCATTGAGCATCAAGGTCGGTCCCCCGCCCGTGCCCTCCAACTGCCCCACCACGTTGAACCGCCCGGGGTAAATCTCCTGGTACTTCCGTTGTAATCCCAGTTTCCCGAACTCGTTGTAGATAAAATCCGCGACGGCCTTCTCAGCCCCCGTGGGACTGTAAATATCGCAAAGCTCCGTGGCCAGGCGTAGGATGTAATCCTTATCAACCAGGGCCGAAACCTTTTCCCCGTTTTCCAAGCTCATCTTCTTTCTCCCGCCGATTTTCACTTCAACTCCCGATTGACTCGCCGGTTGGCCCGTTTGAATAGATGAAGAAACGAATTAGCCCATGCCGTTGCCCGGTGTACGTCAGCAACCAAAACCATTGAATCTCACCGAAACGCCGGCATGACCTCCTTGGCGAAAAGCCGCATCGACTTGGCGGCATTGTCAGGATTCATGCCGGGCGTGTGCATCTTGCAAATCATGTTGGTGATCCCGAACGCTTTCCGGTATTGGCGGATTTTCTCGATACAATCATCTACACTTCCGACAATCGTCCTTTCTTCTTCCCGGTGCATGATCTCGCTTCTGTTCTTGCCTTCTAATAATTCCGTGTAATGACGTTTCTGGAATTGAAGAAAATAGCGACCTCCCTGATCTCTAGCCGCCTCAGTCGTTTTGGCGACAAAGACGTCTCTGCAGATTGGAACTGGCTTTGATCCACCGGCTGAAGTTTTCGAACGAAACGGTTTCATTTGTTCCAGCCGTGAAAACGTGGGGAGCATGCCGGGAAACCAGGCGTCGCCCAGCTTGGCGGCTCTCTGGATGGCCTTGGGCGTCGTCGCCGCGATGAACAGGGGGGGGCCCTTTCGCCGGAAAGGGCGCGGAGATAGCCGGAATTGGTCAAACCCATAATACCGTCCGCTGAACGTCGATGTTTTTTCCGACCACAGGCGACGAAGAATCTCAAGAGCCTCCTCGAACTGCTCGCCCCGGCCGCGCCGGCTAACACGGAACAAAGAAAATTCATCGGACCGGTATCCCTGACCGAGCGCGAGGATCAACCGGCCGCGGGAAAGCCGGTCGATGACGGCCGCTTCCTCGGCCAGCCGAACCGGGTGGTAAAAGAGGAGGGGCAGGAAGGCGCCGAAATGGATGCGGGCGGTTTTTCTCGCGAGGGAGGAAATGACAATCAGCGGAACGCCCAGGTAACTGTCGGGAGAACCGTGGTGCTCGAAAAACCAAGCTTGGTCATAGCCGAGCCGCTCCGCCAGCAAAACCTCTTTCTCTGTGCGGTTGAGGTCGGACCCCCACTGGACGGGACAAATTCCAAATTTCATGGTGTTATCTCTTCAAAGGGTTCGAGGAGATCGCCCTCACGCCTTCGCGCTGGAATCAGAAATGGGCTCCCGGTTTGGACGGCGACTGGTGAGGGCGGGGCAAGAGCGCAAATCGGAACGCTGACCGCTTCATCGCGCTCTGGGTGGTTATCCGTGCTCCCCCTTGCTGAAGGATCAGGCCAGCCGCATATCTA
>JASLXW010000645.1:276-1847 GCA_030740135.1 Nitrospinota bacterium | reverse complement strand
CCCCGCCGCCCTGCCCCGGGTTGAAGAAGAGGACCTGCCCTTTCTTGAGGATGGGGGCGAGGATTTGGGCGAAATAATCGAAGGCGTTCGTCGGGGTCGTGGTCATGATGACGTCCGCGCCCGCCACGGCCTCTTCGATCCGGTTGGTGATCTTGGCGAGCTTCATGAATCCCTCGCCCAGGACGCCGATCATCTCCAGCCCGCCCCGGTCGATGATGGGCTGCAGGGTCCGCTGGCTCCGGCTGTAGAGGTGGATGTCGAACCCGCGGTTCGTGAGGTCGGCGGCGGCGGCGCACCCCCCGTTTCCCGCGCCCAGGATGGCGACGGTTTTGATCTTGTCCGTGCTGTGCATGGCCGCTCCCTCACTCTCTCGATCGATGGAATGGATCTAGAATACGTGAAACCTGAATCGCCGTTCCCGGACGATCAGCGCCCTTCCTCGACGTAGCGCGCCAGCCCGGCGGGCTGCATCCCGGCGATCCCCATCTTCTCCAGCGTCAGCCCCGACTCGCGGTAGGGAATCCCCGTGGCCAACGAGGCCAGGTGAATGTGCGCGTCAATGGTTGGGGTCGGCACCCCGGCGAGGCGCCCCAGTTCCGCGTACGGAACCAGCCCGTAGCCCACGTCCTCATGAATGTAGCGGTCGTCGAGGGAGGAGGGCGACCGGACGGTCTTGTTCGGGCCGCTCTCCCGGCAGGCCCGGGAGATGTTCCCGCTCGCCAGGGCCTCGTCCGTCGTGAGCCCGGCGGCGTGGAAGGTTTCCAGAAAACTTCGGGTCTCCACCCCGAGCGCCACGGCGACCGCCATCCGCTCCGCGTCCACGGCGGCTGTCACCCGGCCGACCGATTCGGTCACCCCCTCGTGGTAGAAGAGAAAATCCCCGCCCGTGCTCTCTATCCACCCGGCGTTCATCAGCATTCCGGGCGGGTGGAATACCGCGTTCATGTCGGAGAGCCCCGTCACGAGCACGTTCGGGAATCTGACCGTCTCGGGGAAAATGGGGTGGACCAGGCTGAAGAGCCGGTCCGCGAGGCGGCCCGGGAAGGCCGCCCATCCGAGCTTCCGGATATAGCTCATGAGGCGAACCTTGGCGGGGCTCTGCATCCGGCAGATATAGGTCAGGGTGATCGTCTCGCAGGTCTGCACGTCCTCCCGGTACCCGGCGCCCCGAAGGGCGTGGACGAAGTGGAGGCACCCGCCCGTATGCCCCGGGTTGAGATAGACAATACGGTCCGGGGAGAGGAGAGGGGCCAGCTGGCGCGCGTAATCCGCATGCGCGACCGAGGGGACCGCCAGCATGATGAGGTCCGCCCCCTCGACCGCTTCGGCCACCTCCGTGGTCAGGTGCGCCAGCGGGACGAACGCGTTGTGCACCCCGCCCTCGATCTCGATCCCGCCTTTCTCGCGCAGCGGGCGAAGGCGCTCCTCCCGCCGCGCTTGGAGCTTGACGGTGTATCCGCGCAGGGTGAGGTCCGCCGCCGCGGCGCATCCGCCGTGCCCCGCGCCCAGGACGGCGATGGTCCGAATCTCGTCTTGTTTCGGCATGACCTCCTCCTCAGCCCAGGACCATG
>JASLXW010000645.1:0-266 GCA_030740135.1 Nitrospinota bacterium | reverse complement strand
CCGGCCCGAAAAGGTTCGACATGTTTTCGACCCCGTCCTTCGTTACGATGAGGTTGTCCTCCAGGTGGAACCCCATGTTGTCGGACTTGTAGACGGGCTCGACCGCGAAAACCATTCCTTCCAGCAACTCGGTTTCCGTGTGTGAGGCGATGAAGGGCTCCTCGTGAAGGCTCAGCCCCAGCCCGTGCCCCAGGAAGCGGATGACGGGCTTCATGCCGTGTTTGTCGAAGGTTTCCACGAAGACCCGCCAGAGGTCCAGGGTGGTG
>JASLXW010000644.1 GCA_030740135.1 Nitrospinota bacterium | reverse complement strand
CGAGTACATGGTCAACACCCTAAAGACCATCCACAAGATCCCTGACGACATGCCCTTCGAGATCGCGGCCAACGTGGACCCGGCCGCCATCGGCCTTCACTCGGTCAAGCGGACGGGAATTCATCCCGGCGAGACCGTGGTCGTCCTGGGGCCCGGCCCGGTGGGGTTTTTCGCCTTCCAGTGCGCCTTCGCGCTGGGGGCGGGACGGGTCATCATGGTGGGTTCCGGCGAGCGCCTCGCCAAGGCCGCCGAGTTGGGCGCCGAGACGGTGAACTACCGGGAGACCGACCCCGTCCAGACCGTCCGGGACCTGACCGGCGGCTGGGGGGCGGAGGTCGTCGTGGACTGCGCGGCGACGAAAGACTCCCTGGTCCAGGCCATTGACATGACCTGCAAGGGGGGCCGGGTCGCGTACACGGGCATCCCCACTGAGGCGCCGGTCCTCAACTACCGCAAGCTCATCCTCGAAGAGGTGGACGTTTACGGCGTCCGCGCCAACCCCAACGCCGCCGTCGAGACCGTCCCGCTCTTCCAAAGGGGGGCGATCCGGGTCGAGCCGCTGATCACCCACCGCTTCCCCCTCAAGGAATACCGGGAGGCGTACGACACCTTCGTCGAGCGAAGGGACGGGGCCATTCTCGTAAGCCTGAGACCGGGGGCGGAGGGGCCCGGGGAAACGGCCGGAACGGCGTAACCGAAAGGGTGATTCCGCACCGCCGGGGGGAAAAGACCATTTCAGCGAACCACACGAAAATTCGCATCGAGGGCGCGACGAAGAGCTTTCTCAACGGCGCCGTGGTGGCCTTCGAGAACCTCACCCTGGATGTCCGGACCGAAGAGATCATCTGCATCCTCGGACCCAGCGGTTGCGGAAAAACAACGCTGCTGAAGGCCATCGACGGCCTCTATTCCCTGGCAGGGGGTCGGATCACCATCGACGGCCATGGGGTGGACCGCCCCCGGCCCGAGATCGCCATGGTCTTCCAGCACTTCGGCCTGTTCCCCTGGAAGCGGCTCCATCAGAACGTCGCCTACGGCCTTCACGTCCAGAAGATGACCAAGGCCGAGATCAAGGACCGGGTCGATCACTATATCGAGATGGTCGGCCTGAGGGGGTTCGAGAACCACTTTCCCTATCAACTTTCCAGCGGGATGCAGCAGCGGGCGGGGCTGGCCCGCGCCCTGGCGATTCACCCGGACGTCCTCCTGATGGATGAGCCGTTCGGGGCCCTGGACGCGCAGACCCGGGAGATCCTCCAGGAAGAGCTTCAGGGAATCTGGCAACGGGAGAGGCGGACGATGGTCTTCATCACCCACAGCATCGACGAGGCCATTCTCCTGGGCGACCGGGTGGCGGTCATGAGCGACCGGCCCGGCCGGATCCTCGAGATCCTCGATATCGACTATCCGCGGCCCAGGACTCACAAAGGCCTCCGGGCCACCGACAATTTTGCAACCCTCCGCAATCACCTCTGGGATCTTCTCAGAACGGATCCGAACTGATGGCCGAGACCACCCGGCAAGTCAACCCGGAGGCGTCCGCCGAAACCGCTCCGTCGGAACACCATGGCGAGACCATCGTCCATACCCCAGAGCGGCCCCGGCGTCTGGGCAAGGCGACCCTCATCCGGCTCACCTCGCTCGTCGTCGTCCTGGCGGGCTGGGAGCTTTACGGAAGGTGCTGCATCAACCCGGTCCTCTTCACGCACCCGTCGGCCATCGCCCAGGCATTCGTGAGACTTTCCGCTTCGGGAGAGTTGTGGGACGCCTGCCGGGAGAGCCTCTCGGTCCTGTTCACGGGATGGAGCGTGGGGGTTGTCATCGGCATCTTCTTCGGACTCTTCATGGC
>JASLXW010000643.1 GCA_030740135.1 Nitrospinota bacterium | reverse complement strand
GACTATCTGGCCGTCTAATTTGTTGTGTTTATCTTTTTGTCGGATTTTTTCAAGGAGGCATTTTGATGCAAAAGCGGAGTCAGGGAAGACAATTTCTTGGGCTAATATTCATTGCGACACTCGTCATTTTTTCATTCTTTGCACCGGGGAAAGCGGTCTCCGCCGAAAGTGTGACCCTTTTCGTCACTTCGGAGTCCACCGACAGGATTGGGGTGTACCGGGGCGAGGTTCCCGCCCTGAAGCGGGTGAAGCGTATCCGCACCGGAAGAAACCCCCACAACTTGGGGATCTCCCCCAACGGCCGCTGGGTCGTCTCGGGTGATCGGCTCGCCGAGCAGCTCTCCGTCATCGACACGAAGTCGCTCAAGCGGATCGCCGTCGTCAAGACAGGGAAGCACCCGCACGATTTCAACTTCAGCGCGAACAGCAAGCTCCTCTACGTGGGACACGAGCGCGAGTCGTTCATCAACGTGTTCGAGACCGGGACGTGGAAGAAGCGGTCCGCCATCGAGGTGGGCCTGGCACAGCACGACATCTCCCTCTCACCGGACGGCAAGGAGCTCTGGTTCACCGTGACCAACCAGCCCTACCGCAAGGGCCTTCCCCGGGTGGGGATCGTCAGCCTGACGGACCCCCAAAAGAAGGTTCAGATGTTGGACTCCGGCCGGAACGCGCACGATGTCATCTTCGGTCCGGCCGGCCGGATTGTGTGGATTACGAACGGGGGCTTCATCGGATACCCCGACCCCCACGTCAACTTCCTGGACCTGAAGACCCGGCGTGTCCTGGGTCAGATACGCATCGGCCGCTACCCCTTCCACGGACCGAAGCGGGGGCGCGACGGAGACTACCTGCCGGTGGACGCCAAGCAGATGTGGTTCAGTGACCGCGGGACCGGCTCGGTCATCGCCGTGGACATTGCGAGCCGAAAGATCGCCTCGTCCGTGCCCGTTGGGAAAGGACCCTTCCACGTCGCCGTCACCCCGAAGGGGGTTCTCTTCGTCGCCAACAACGAATCCAACAGCGTCACCATCATCGACGGCGCGGCGAAAACGATACTGGGTACGCTGCGGGTGGACAAAAAGCCCCACGGGCTCGCCGTCCTGCTCAACCCATAGGGGAACGCACTGCGCGGGGAGCGAACGCCACTCTCGGTTTCCTTTGTCCCGCGGCGCATAAAAACCCCGGGTTGAAAATTCGGGTTCGGCCGAATCAACGCGGGCATTCTCGGACAAATATTTCCCTTTGGGCCCGGACCCCCTTAATACCCGAACCGTTCTCTCCGCCTCCGCTCGCCGATGTCGCAGGGGGGAGCCGTGCGCCCCCGGGCGACCGGGATGGAACGTTTGCCGAAAGGTGCGGCGGCATCGGCCGGGGACCGGCCCGCGATTTCGAGGATGAGCTTGCGGCGGATGGCGCGGGCGAAGGACTTGAAATCATTGGCAACGACGATGAAGGAGCGGGGGCCGCCGATCACGCATTTTCGGTAGTAGAGGTCGAGGTTCGGCATGGTGGGGCGGCCGGACGGGCCGGGCCGGTCGTTCACGATGGGAAGTCCGTTGATGGTGACGTTGGCGGCGACGGCTTCATCGCGCGCGGCGGTGACGAGGCGGCCGCTGTTGTTCGGTCCGTCGCCCGAGATGTCGATGACGCGGCGGGGGGATTCGAAGCCGTTCCCGTTGAAGAGGGGGAGGGCAAAGTCGATGGCCCTGCTGAGGGAGGTGTAAGGACCCCGGCCGGGCGGAAGGGCGGCGAGCTTGCCGGCGAAGGCGCGGGCGCTCGCCTCTCCATCGATGAGGGTCCAGCCGATCACAGTGTCTTGAAAAGCGGAGCCGGCCCATTCGACATAAGAGACGGC
>JASLXW010000642.1 GCA_030740135.1 Nitrospinota bacterium | reverse complement strand
ATCCACTCTGTGTCGCGACCCGGGATTCCGGTTTCGCACCGGTCAAGGAGCATCGAATTTGTTGCGGTGGCTGCCCGAGAGCGCTTCCTCCTACGCGGGACATATCGACTCCATCTTCTACCTGATTTATTACATCGTCGGGGCCTGGTTCATCCTGGTCTTCGGGGTCCTGCTCTATTTCCTGATCCGCTACCGCCGTCAGGAAGGCCGCCGCGCCGCTTATGTTCCGGGCAACACCTGGAAGCAGGCGGCCTGGATCCTCATCCCGGCCGCGGTCGTCCTGGTGATGGACCTGTGGATCGACTTTCGCGGGGCGGAGGTGTGGGAAGAGGTCAAGGGGGCGCAGCCCCGGGCGGAGGTCCTCGTCCGGCTCAACGCGAAACAGTTCAACTGGAATTTCGTCTACCCGGGGGGGGACGGCAAGTTCGATACACAGGACGACGTCAAGATTGAAAACGAGCTGCACGTACCCGTCGGCAAGGTGGTGCAGGTCACCATTGGGTCCGAGGACGTGATTCACAGCTTCTTCATCCCCGTCTTCCGCCTGAAGCAGGACATCCTGCCCGGACGACAAATTCCGACCTGGTTTAAGGCCACCAAGCCCGGCAAATATGTAATCCCCTGCGCGGAGCTTTGCGGTTTCGGACATTCCGGGATGTCGGGGTGGGTCTTTGTCCACACGGCCGAGAGTTACGAGAAATGGAAAAAAGAGAAATTTCAATCCGCCCGGGGGAATTCCGGTTCAGAGGAGGCACAACCGGCGAAATTCGCGTCCCGGCCGGTCGCCGTTTTGAAGAAATTGGTCCAGCGGAAAGGTGAGAAATGACGCAAGCGGCGCCACACCACGCGCAAGGCTTCCTCCGGAAGTACCTGTTCTCGACCGATCACAAGATGATCGGCCGGCAGTATATGTGGATCGGCCTCTTCTGGTTGATCGCCGGCGGGCTCGGTGCGTACCTGATCCGCTGGAACCTGGCGTGGCCGGAGACGGCCGTCCCCGGCATGGGATGGGTGCCCGAGCCGGTGATGTACGGGGGAATCATCCCGCCCGAGACCTACAACATGCTGGTCACGATGCACGGGACCATCATGGTCTTCTTCATGGCCATGCCGCTCCTTTTGGGGGCGTTCGGGAATTTCCTCATTCCGCTCATGGTCGGCGCCGACGACATGGCCTTTCCCCGGCTGAACATGATGTCCGTTTGGGTTTTCGCCCTGGCGTCGGTTGTCCTCCTGGTTTCTTTCTTCGTGGAGGGCGGCGCGGCGTCCGCGGGATGGACGGGCTACCCGCCCCTTTCGGCCAAGGCGGAGTACACGGGCGTGGAATGGGGCCTGAACCTGTGGATCCTGGCCCTGGCGCTCGAGTTCGTCTCCTTCCTGATGGGCGGGGTCAACTTCCTGACCACGACGATCAACATGCGGGCCCCGGGGATGAGCTTCTTTCGCCTGCCCCTCATGGTCTGGATGCAGATCACGGCGTCGGTGCTTTTCATGCTGTCCGTCGGGCCGCTCATCGCGGGGGCGGTGATGCTCTTGCTGGACCGGGTGGCGGGGACGACCTTTTACGACCCGGCGGGCGGCGGAGACCCGCTCCTGTGGCAGCACCTGTTCTGGTTCTTCGGCCATCCCGAGGTGTACGTCATCCTGCTGCCCGGGTTCGGGATCATCCTGGAAACCCTGCCCGTGTTCTCCCGGAAGTCGATTTTCGGCTACCGGACGATCATCTATTCGGTGATCGCGGCGGGGGCACTGAGCTTTATCGTCTGGGCCCACCACATGTTCCTCAGCGGGATGAACCCCCGCCTCGCCATGCCCTTCAGCGTCACGACGATCCTGATCTCCGTCCCCTTCGCCATTATCCTG
>JASLXW010000641.1 GCA_030740135.1 Nitrospinota bacterium | reverse complement strand
CAACGGGAAGTCTTCACGGGTGTTGAAGAACGTCACGCGAGTCGATACGCTGGACGAGCACACGGCGATCCCAACGTGCGTGCGCTGCGATCTTTCTGCAGTTTCAGGAAGCTTATTAGAAGACAGGGCATATATTTGAAGAATAAAAGAAGTGAGCTTGTGGCGTTTTCGGCCACTCGGGTGGCGGAGCGCGATGGGGCGTATTGCCACCTCCGGGGAGGGTAACCATGGGCGAGTACGACGAGCTTTTCACGCACATCGACGAACACCTGGACGAGCGGCTGGAGAAGACCCGGGCCTACCTTCGGGTTCCCGGCATCTCGCCCACCGGCGAGGGCATCCGCGAGAGTGCTGAAATGACCCTGGGCTACCTAAAGGAATTGGGGGCCGAGGACGCGCGCCTGGTCGAAACCGAGGGGTTCCCTGTCGTCTACGGCAAGCTCTACTCCAAGAATCCCGACGCCAAGACCCTCCTTTTCATCTCCATGTACGACATCATGCCGGCGGAGGAGCCGGATTGGGTGACTCCCCCCTTCGCGGCGGAGATCATCGCTCCGGAGCGAATCAACGCGACGTCCAAATTCGGCGACGTGCTCATCGCCCGCGGGGTGATGGACTACAAGGCGCCGCTCATGAATTTTTTCTACGCGGTGGAAACCTGGCTGAAAGTGACGGGCGACATCCCCGTCAACATCATATTCGCCATCGAGGGCGAGGAGGAGATCGGAAGCCCCCACCTCCACGAGTTCTCCGAGACGGTCATGGACGACCTCAAGACGGCCGACGCCGGCCACTTCCTCGGCATGCGCACTGACACGCTGGGCCGCCTCGTGATCCCGCGCGGCTACAAGGGATGGCAGAACCTGGAGCTCGAGGTCGCCGGGGGCGACTGGGGCGGGTCGGGCCGCCAGCTCTTCTCGGCCGACTGTGCCTGGGTGGACGCGCCGATACCCCACCTGGTGGCGGCGGTCAACTCCCTCATGGACAAGGACGGCCACGTCCTGGTGGAGGGTTTTTATGACGACGTGCGGCCCCTCACCCCGACCGAGCAGGAAGAGATCCGGATTGTCGAGGAGGAATTCAACGAGCCGGAAGTTATGAAGGCTATGCAGATCAAGAGGTTCAAGGGGGGGAAATCCGGAAAAGAGCTGGTGGGAAAATACATCACCGGGCCCGTCATGAACATCGACGGAATATACGGCGGGTACACGGGCGAGGGGGTCAAGACCAACCTCCCCCAGAACGTGGTCCTCAAGATGGACGTGCGTATCGTGCCCGACATGAAGCCAGACGTTACCGTCGAGCGGATCAAGGCGCACCTCATCAAGAAGGGATTTCCCGAGGTGCAGGTACGCGTGTCCTGGGCTTTCGACTGGTTCCGCACCCCGGCGGAGGCCGAGATTATCCAGACTTCGGTGAAGACAGCCGGGATGCTGGGCTTCCCCCACATCATGACGCCCACATCGTGCGGATGCTACAAGCTTTGCGTCTACAATAAGGCCCCCCTCCACCTGCCCATTTCCGTCGCGGGCCTGGGCGCCGGGGGGCGCTCCCATCAGGCCAACGAGTACGTTCACGTGGAGGCCCTGCGCGACAACCAGCGCTTCGCGGTGGTCCACTTGAACGAATACGCCAAGATGCCGCCCTCGCGGCGTATGAACGAGATGGAGTTCTGATCGCGGCACGGGTTCTCGGTGCCAACCCGGATTTCAACGCGCAGGTTGTGAGAGGCGGGGCGCAATATAAGCCCCCCCCCGCGATATAAGCCCCCCGAGGAGGATGATAAATGGGTGAGTACGATAAACTTTTCGCGCACATCGACGAGCACTTCGACGAGCGGCTGGAGAAGACCCAGGCCTACCTGCGAA
>JASLXW010000640.1 GCA_030740135.1 Nitrospinota bacterium | reverse complement strand
TAGTTTCTACTGAGTCGCTTAGAAGGTTCCCGAGGTGTACCTCTTGAAGTCAATTTCACTAGTGACCCTGAGTCTGAATTTTCTTGACAGGTATCAATCAGCGGGGAAGTAATCATTGAGGGCGGTGACCATTAAATTGGCTAGCCGTTCGTTGTGGTTTTCCACATGCCCGTAGTGGGTAAGCTGCGGTATGATCGCCAGGCGGACCCTGTCGGCGTAAGGGGCAAACCTCCGGAAGGCGAAGACCTCACGCCTGAATTCCAAACCTCGTTCGCCTCCTTCCAACCAGTGACCCTTATCGTGGTCGCCCACGAAGTAGAGCATCTTCTTCCCGCGCAGGTCGGTGAGATCCATCTTCATGGTGATAAAGAGCTCATCGTCCGGCAAGCCGGAATCCTCTTTGACTTCCGGATAGACCGCGTCCATACCGCTGTGCTCCAGGTCCTGTAGAAACGGTTTGAACTGAGGCCGCCGGTGATTTTCCAGCTCGAACCAACGCTCGACGCTGCCCCAGGGCTGGTTGGGTCCGGTATAGCCGCTTTTCACGTATCCCTTGGGAGACCTCCGGCTGAGACCGGCGATGGGCAGGAAACGCTGGGCGCGCTGTCGCGCGTCCCCGGCGCCCCAGGCGATGTCCCACTCCTTGCGCATGCCGGCGGGCATGCCCGTTCCGAAGCCCAGTCCCCCGATGATCCGGTTCTTTAGGCCGTGTCGCTCCATCAGATAAAAATACTCTCCCCCCGTAGAGTGCCCCCAGATATAGAGGCTGTGGGAGGGGAGACTCCGCTCGATCAGAACTTTGACGGCCTCCAGGCACATGCGGAAGGTGTACACGGAAAGACGGTTGTGCAACTCCTTTTCGTTCGGGACTTGCCCGATGATGAATTCCGGAACGCGAGTCGCGATGGGAGGCCAGGGTCGTTCGCTGTAATGTCCGGGGAGAGAAAGGGAAAGTACAGTTACCCCCAGCGAGGCCATGTGCTGGGCGATCCCCACCCGGCTCTGGTCGGGCGGGGTTTGGGTGAGGTCAAGGTAATCTTCAGGGCCGTCGGGGGTAAAAAGAAACTCGTACTCGTTGGCTGCTCCGCCGTGGATCATCACCACAGCCACTCCCGGCATTCTCTCCTCCGCCGGGGTGAGGAGTCTGCCGTGGACGTCCCAGCGGAACTTCTCTCCGGGGCACTCGGGATTCGGATAACGTTCGACGGACTCCTTGACCTCCCTGACGGCGAAGGCCGTTCTAGGGAAGGGGTCGGGAAAAGTTTTGTATTCTTCAAAGGATAGAAAGTAGATGAGGTTTTCTTCCAACCCTTCGCCCTGGTTGATGGCTTTGAGAAATTGTTTCCTGTTCTCGATGCTCATAGCGGTCCTCTCTGATGCTCCCGATCCGACCCGCATTTACAACAGTGTGGATTTAAGGGAGAATGTCCGATGAAAGGAAAGTCATATGCCTGAGACGCTTTATCACAAATTGGGCGGTGAAGCCAGGTTGCGTGAGATCATCGATGTCTTTATCGATCGTGTTTTCGAGGACAGGATGATCGGTTTCTTTTTCCGTAATGCGGACAGGGCGCGTATCAAGGAAATGGAATATCAATTGGCGGCGAATTTTCTGGGCGCCGATGTCCAATATAAAGGTAAACCGATGGCTGAGGCTCATGCTAAATTCCCCATCATGGGGGGCCAATTCATGCGTCGCCTGCAGATTCTGCGCGAGGCGCTGGAAGAAAAAACCGTCCCCAAGGACATCCGCGACGCCTGGCTCGCTCATACGGAAAACCTCAGACCTCTGATCACCCGGGACGCCGGCTCCGATTGCGACCCCCACCTTGCTAGGAAAAAAGTCATTGGATAAAGATCTACAAAATTCCCAAT
>JASLXW010000063.1:8034-12542 GCA_030740135.1 Nitrospinota bacterium | reverse complement strand
AGATTCGATTTTATCACATAACGCAACGTTCAAGACTTCCAAGTGTGTGCGGGATCCTGGTCAGCCATCATCGGGTATCACTGGTCCGTTGGCCCGTTTGACACCTGAAATGGCCGTGTGATATGGAATAACCCCTTGTATTACATGGAATTTCCGGATTGTCGGTCTCCGAGGTTGGAGGAGCGCGCATGGAGTTGGAGGGAAAGGTGGCAATCGTGACGGGCGGCGGACGGGGGATCGGTCGCGCCACCGCAAAGGTGATGGCCAGGGAAGGGGCGGCCGTTACGCTGGCGGCCCGGTCGCTGGATCAGCTGCGGGCGACGGCCGGGGAGATTCAGGGCGCCGGAGGCCGCTGCATTGTGGTGGAGACGGACGTCACCTCCGAGGATTCCGTCAACCGGATGGCGAAAGAGACGCTCGAGGCCTTCGGGACCATCGACATCCTGGTCAATAATTCCGGAATCGCGGGTCCCACGGCCCTTTGTGAAGAGACCACCATCGACGATTGGAATCAAACATTCGCCGTGAACGTCATCGGACCGTTTCTTTGCTGCAAGGCGGTGCTGCCCGTGATGAAGGCCAAGCGGTGGGGGCGCGTCATCAACATCTCGTCCATGAGCGGCAAGCGCCCCCTTGTGAGGCGGACGCCGTACACCAGCTCCAAGATGGCGGTCATGGGGTTCACGCGGACCCTGGCGCATGAGGTGGGTGAGTTCGGGATCACCGTCAATTCCGTTTGTCCGGGAGCGACGGCCGGAGAGCGGATCGACAGTGTGATTCGAAATATCGCCGAAGGGGAGGGCAGGAGCGAGGCCGAGGTCCGGGCGGATTTCACGGGCCCCTCCGCCCTCAAATCCCTGGTCAATCCCGAGGATACGGCGGAGATGGCGGCGTTCCTCGCCTCGGACCGCGCGGCTCACATGACGGCCCAGGACATCAACGTCACGGCGGGACTTGTTTGGTACTGAAGTTTTGCCCCCATCGGCCTTTTGAATCCCACCGCATTTTCTTCTCCGGGCGAATCCCACGGCAATGAGCAGGCCCGCGAAGTGTGGGCGGGAAGGGGGGAGGGGGAGGAGAATGGCCGGCGGCATCTCCCGAATTCCTTGAGCTTTAGGGGAGACGGTCCATGTGTGGTATACGAAATTCGGTCTCGTTCATTGCGGGAATCGCGTGACAACGTTTCGTGAGGTCGCCAACGGCCCCATCGTCTGGAAGGATGAGGAGATCAGCGCCCCGCCGCTGGGTGAATCCGCCGGCGCCCTCCTCAAGATGATGGAAACGATCTATCAACAGGATTTCGTCGTCGTGGGGAATCAGCGGCCGGAAGAGCTGCCCCTGGACCTGAGCGAGGAGCTGCACCTCAAAGGGCCGGACGCGGACGCGGTGGCGTACAGAAGGATGATGAGAGAGATTGGGGTCGAGTGATCCCGGGCGCGACGCGTGATCTCGGCCGGGTTGCGGTTTTGCGATATACTGAAATTTCTCCGCGTCCTCCAAACGTGAGTCGCTCACCGAAAAAGGATGCCCGGAGAACGGCCGAATTCCCGGAAGGCGCCGCGTCGGCGCAGCCGGACCGGATATTCAGTGGACGAGGAGCTTTTTGATGGACCAGCATGGAAATCTGACAGTCGTCGGCACGGATCAGGGCAATGTGGACGGCTATTTGAAATCGACCGGCCAGGCGGTCTACGGCACCGATTTCGCCCTGCCGGGGATGCTCATCGGAAAATATCTGCGGAGCCGGCGCCCCCACGCGAAAATCCTGAACATCGACACCACACGCGCCGAGAAGCTGAAAGGCGTCCGGGCCCTCACGACGGGCCGGGATTACCCGAAGCGCTTTGGCCTCGTCCTGCGCGATCAGAACTTCCTGGCGGTGGATCGGGTCCGGTACGTCGGGGAGCCGGTGGTCGGCGTCGCGGCGGTGGACCTGGACACCGCGCTGGAAGCCCTGGACCTGGTCCAAATCGAATATGAGCCGTTGCCCGCCGTGCTGGATCCGGAGGAATCCATGAAGGAGGACGCCTTCCTGATCCACCCGGAGTTGGGGGACTATGAAGTCATTGCGGGCTTCCACCCGGTCGCGGGAACCAACATCGCGAACCAATTCAAGATCCGGACGGGGAACGTGGATGAGGGTTTCGCACAAAGCGACATCGTCCATGAAGGCGTCTACACCACGCCCGCCGTCCACCACGTCTACATGGAGCCCAACGCGCACGTTGCGCAATACACCCGTGACGGCAGGCTCAACCTCTGGGCCGACACGCAGACGACCTACCTTTCGCGGCTGAAGCTCTCCGAATGCCTGGACATGCCGATGAGCAAGGTCCGGGTGATGGCCACATATGTGGGCGGCGGATTCGGGGGAAAGCATTTTCAGGCGCAGCCGGAAACCGTGGCCCTGGCGATGAAGACGGGCGGCGTGCCGGTCAAGGTCCAGTTCACGCGGGAGGAGTCCTTTCAGGGGACCTCGCTACGCCATCCCTCGAAGGTCACCATCCGGACGGGCGTCAAAAAGGACGGAACGCTGTTGGCCCGAAAGATCCGGGTGCTCTTCGACACGGGCGCATATTCAGAGCGCGGGGTCATGGTCACCAAGAACGCGGGCTACAGCTCGCCCGGACCATACCGGGTCCCCAACGTCTGGGTCGACGCCCTTTGCGTGTATACCAACAAGACCGTGAGCGGGGCCTTTCGGGGTTTCGGGATTCCCCAGGTGTGCTGGGCGCACGAGGTCCACATGGAGGAGCTGGCCGAGCAGGTCGGGATGGACCCCTACGAATTCCGGCTGAAGAACGCGTTCGTCGACGGGGACGTCACCTGCACGGGACAAGAGTTGCACAGTGTCGCCGTTGGGGAGTGCCTGGAAGCGGCCCGCGAATCCATCGATTGGCCCCGGAAGCGCTCAAGCGACGGCAGGATCCGGCGGGGGCGGGGCATCGCCGCCATGCACAAGACGACGGTCGCGTTTTCGGCGGGGGCCACCCTCAAGATCAACGAGGACGGGACGGTGAACGTTCAATCCTCCGCGGTGGATTGCGGCCAGGGCTCGAACACCATGCTCGGCCAGATCGTCGCCGAGGAGCTGGGGGTCAAGCCCGAGGCGGTGGTCATGGGGAGCGCGGACACCGACATCGGCCCCTTCGATTGGGGAACCGCGGCCAGCCGCGTGACGTTCATTCTGGGGCCCGCGATCAAGAAGGCCGCCATCGACGCGCGCGAGCAGATTCTCGAACGGGCGGCCGAGCAGCTGGAAGCCCGGCCCGAGGACCTGTTTGTCCGCGATGGCAGGATCCGCTTCAAGAGCGATCCCGAAAAGGGGATGCCGATACCCGACGTTCTCATGGGGAACCACCGGCAGGGTGGAAAGGGGACCCCCATCATGGGGGTGGGGGCGCACAACAACGAGACGACGCCTTTGGACGAGGATGGCCACGGGGCGAAGCCCACGCCGTTCTGGATGCACGCGGCCCAGGCGGCCGAGGTGGAAGTGGACGTCGAGACGGGTGACGTCGTGGTCACCAAGCTCGTGGGGGCGCATGACGTGGGCAAAGCGATCAACCCGATCAGCTGCGTCGCCCAGATCGAGGGGGCCTTGGCGACCGGACTCGGGTACGCGATTTCCGAAGAGCTTCAGTACGACGGCGGCGAGTGCGTCAATCCCACCCTGGCCGATTACAAGATCCCCACGGCCCTGGATTGCCCGCCCTATGACTCCCTGGTCGTCGAGGTGCCTCATGATGAGGGTCCGTACGGCGCCAAGGGGCTCGGCGAGCCCGGTCTCGCGCCCACCGCGGCGGCCATCGCCAACGCCGTCTATGACGCCTGCGGGGTCCGCATTTTGGACCTGCCGTTGACGGCGGAGAAGGTCTATGCCGAGATTCAAAGGATGAAAGCGGAGGGGAAGGAGATTTAGGCGCGCGGTGGTTGTCGATGCCTTTCGTGCGGCGCGGAGGCTGAGGGTCAACCGACCCGCGCCTCCGCGCTACACCGCGATCGCGATATGTTTCATCGGATTAACGCTGGGTTAATCCCGGAATGTGTAAAAGATCGGGGACGAGGTGAATGACCGCTTCCGAAAATGCAGATTCAAAGCGCGGCGAAGACAAGACCATCGAGGAGGTCCAACGCGAGGGCGGGGTCTTCAACATCAACGACAGCAAAGCCGCCTACGAGCTTCCCAACGGCACGCTGCGGCTCCTGGTGTGGCCCGGAATGGGCGCGCGGATGCTCAGCACCCATTCGGCGCGGCTCAAGCCCGGCCAGGCCTTCGAGCCCCACGTCCATGCCGTCGCCGAAGACGTGATCCTCATCTTTCGGGGAAAGGGCAGGGTGTTTCTGCACGACCGGTGGCACGACGTGACGGAGGGCGACCTGGTCTTTGCCCCGGCCGGGGTCAAGCACGGCTTCGCCAATCCGGCCGAGAACACCGAAGACCTGATCACCATGGGGACCGGGACGCCCCCGATGCTGGACCTCTATGAGGCGGCCGGTTACCTCAA
>JASLXW010000063.1:0-8024 GCA_030740135.1 Nitrospinota bacterium | reverse complement strand
CAGCGGCAGTCGCGCACGGAGTACCTCTTGACCCAGTTCCGCGTCATCGTGGCCTACCTGCGGTTAACGGTGCTTCCAACTTGGCAATCGCTCGATCCTCAGGTGCGCACATCGCACACGCTTCTGGAGGGTACGACGCTCGGCTCGCTGACGATCCTGCTGGCCCTGCTTGCGGCGCGCGTTTACCACAACGGCCACGTTATCACCTACAACGACCGGTGGGGGGGGGGGGGGGGGCGGCAGCGATGCGCGTCGGTTTCTATCAATTCGCGCCGGTCTTCGGCGACCCGGCGGGCAACGTGGCCCATGTGCGCGAGGCCCTGTCCGATCTGGAAGCGGACCTGATCGTCCTGCCGGAACTCTTCAACACAGGCTATCAATTCGTGTCGGAGGGCGAAGCCCGGGATTTGGCCGAGCCGATCCCCGATGGAGAGACGTGCGCGGCCTTGATCCACCTGGCCTGCGAGCGCGGGACGCACATCGCGGCCGGGATCGCCGAGCGCGACGGCGAGGCGATCTACAACGCCTGCGTCCTTGTCGGACCGGAGGGTTGCGTCGGGCGGTACAGAAAGCTTCACCTGTTCTACGAAGAGAAGCGCTGGTTTCAGCCGGGGCAGGCGCCGCCCCCGGTCTTCGATGTAGACGGCGTCCGGCTCGGCCTGATGATCTGCTTCGACTGGATCTTTCCCGAGACCGCCCGGATGCTGGCCCTGCAAGGCGCCGACATCCTCTGCCATCCGGCGAACCTGATCTTCACGCTGTGCCACCAGGCGATGCTGATCCGCTGCCTTGAGAACCGCGTATTCGCCGTGACGTGCAACCGGACGGGGCGGGATGAGCGCAAAGGCGGCGAGACGCTGGCCTACACGGGCGGCAGCCAGGTCGTCGATCCCCGGGGCGGGCTCCTGGTCCGGGCGGGCGAGGAGAATCCTGAAGGGCAGGTCGTCGAAATCCGGCCCGAGCGGTCGAGAAACAAGGAATTCAACGAGTTCAACCACATCTTCGGAGACCGGCGGGTCGAGGTCTATGACATGATCAACCGGTCGGCTGTCCCCTGAAGAAAACGGGACGGGCCGTGGGATCGTCCGAAATCCTGCAACCCCTTTCGATTTCCGCCGAAGGCGGACCTTTCGTTCGAGAAATCTCCGGGATCGTCATAGCGCGGGGGCCTCAGCCCCCGCCAATCGCGGGATGGCAGACCAAACACACAGGCGGAGGCTGAAGCCCCCGCGCTACAACTTTCGTAAGCGCCCTTGGGGAAGCGCACGCGATCCAAGGCGGAAATCGCCGGCTCAGACCTTCGCGACGTCGAGGGTCGATTCCACGAACAGCTCCTCGACCGAAAGCTTCCGCTCGGCCAGCCCCTGCTCGAAAGAGTACTGCGTCAGGGCCTCGATGGTCGTCCGGTTGGCCTCGACGCCGTAAGACCAGTAGTCTTCGCCGAGCACCTGTTTGCTGAATTCGATCTCGTGGATGAGCCAGGGCAGGGTCGCCCCCAGCGCCCCGGTCGATTCCAGGTTCTCGATGGCGATGTCCTTTGATTCGCATAGGGCCTCATAGAGGTTCTGGGCGACCCAGGGATGCTCCGCGAGGATCGACTCCTTGATGACGACAAGGTGCATGATGGGATAGATCCCGGTCCGCTTGTAGTAGTCCATCTCGACCTCTTTGAAATTGGGGAAGAGGCGGACGACGTTGGAACCCGGGCGGCTGAACGCGGAGGGCGCGCGGGCGGTGAACAGGGCGTCGATCTCGCCCGCGTCCAGCATCTCGTTGAGGGTCTTGGGCGCGGGCGCGCTTTCGACGGTGATAGAGTCGGGCAGGTTCAGGTCGACGCGCTCCTTTCGGCCCCATTCCTCCAGGCCCCCCGTCACCCAGGTGACGCCGGTCTGATCCACGCCGTACTCGTTGTGGAAGGTCCCCCGGAGCCAGACGATGGCCGTCATCGCGTATTCGGGCACGCCGATGCGCCGCCCCGCCAAGTCCTCGGGCTTCTCGATTCCGGCGTTCTTGTTGATGAAGACGCACGAATGCCGAAAGAACTTGGAGGGAAAGACCGGGATGGCCCTGAACGGCGGGTTGGGCCGGGAACGGAAGATGAGGTAGGCGGAGAAGCTCATCTCCGACGCGTCGAATTCCTGGAACTTGCTCTGCCGCCAGAAGATGTCTTCCACCGGCAAGCGGATATAGTTGAGGTCGATCCCGGTGGGCTTGACGGTTCCGTCCTCGATGTATCGGGTCCGGTCGTAATCCGCGCACGCGAAGCCGAGCTGAACGTTGGACACGGTCTTTCTCCCTTCCTGGTTCGGGATGGGGCCATCCAAAGCCCGCATCTCTCTCTATGGATAAGATTCTCCGCACCGATCCCTAATGACCGCGCGCGGGCTAGACGTCCATCAGGGCCTTGCGCTGGGCGCCGTCGACTGTGATGGAGGCCCCGGTGATGTAGCTGGCCCGCTCCGAAGCGAGAAACACGACAATTCCCGCCACCTCATCGGCCGTGCAAAACCGGCCCAGCGGAAGGCTCTTGAGGGCGATCTGCGCGGCTTCCTCCCGGGTGCAGCCCTTTCCCTTGGCCATGGTGTCCACCAACCCCCACCAGCGGTCGGTGTCCACCGGGCCGGGGTTCACGGCGTTGATGAGGACGTTGTCCAGCGCCAGGGACTCGGACATCGCCAGCGTAAAGTTGATGCCGGCGGCGTTGGCCGCGCCGGGCGTGAGCTCGAAATGGATCGGCTTGATGCCGTCGTTGCCGATGACGTTGACGATCCGCCCGTACTTGCGCTCCCGCATATGGGAGACGATCGCCGTCGTGCAGCGCACGTAGCCCATGAACTTCAGATTGAGGCTTTCCATCCAGTCGGCCTCGGTGATCTGGTCGATCGTCCCGCCGGGCGAGCTGCCCGCGCAATTGATCAGGATGTCCACGTGACCGAAGTGCTCGATGCATTTCCGGGCGAAGTTCCGGGCGTCGGCCTCCCGGGTGGTGTCGGCCTGAACGGTGAAGATCTCCTTTCCGGTCTTGTCGCGAATCTCTTTCGCGGCTTCATCCATGCCCGCCTGATTACGGGCGCAGATGCCGACCTCGGCGTCCTCCTCGGCCAGAAACACGGCCGAGCTTTTGCCGATGCCCTTGCTGCCGCCGTTGATGATGGCGACCTTCCCTTGAAGCCCGAGATCCATGATGAACTCCTTTGTTTTCAGATTGACGCAATAAGGTTCCGTCCAATCGACCTTCGCTTGACGCCTAATCGCGCTCCCGGCCTCGGGCGTTCAAGGGCGAGAGGCGGCGCTGTCCGCTGGGTGTCGTGATTCTACCGGTTTGGCGTGAAGGTGAAAAGCCTTTTACGCGATTACGGACTCAGGCGCGGCTTGGGCGGGACGATTTTCTCGTGGAGAAGTCCGGGGGCCGTCGATCACCAAGGCGGTGAACCGGAGCTTTCGCGCGCTCAAGGGGCATCCGGGAGCGGGCGAAGGCGCCCCGGGACAATCCGTTCCAACCTCGGACCCGCCTTCCGGCGCGGTGAAGAGACCCAAGGTTTCCCCAACTTCGAGGCGCCGACCTCATTTCAGGTCGCCCTCGTGGCCGTACACTTTGTGGGTGGGACGATTTTCCAAAACTTCATCCAGCCCCCAGTCGGTGACTTGTTTGAAAAGGTCGCTTTTGATGAAGCCTACGAAATCCTCCCGGTTTTCCCACTCGGAGAGAATGGCGTATGAATAGGGCCGCTTGACCTGATGGTAGAGGTGACTGACTTTGTGGCCCGATTGGGAAGAAAGCACTCCCAGCACTTCTTCAAATTTCTCTTCGAAGGTCGTCTCTTTGCCGGGCTTTACGTCGTAATAAAGACCTACCGTAATCATCGCTCTTCGGTTCCTCCTCCGGCGGGCGACTTTGCCCGGGGCCTTCCGCCGCCGGACGCCCCTTCGGGGTTTCTTTTCCCTTCGCCGCAACGTTCTGAGGAAAAAACAACGTATCAACGTAGAAGATTGCCGGACGCAAGTCAATGAATATCCCGCGTTCCGGGCACGCGGACCGCCTGTTGTTGAGAATTCAACGGTTGCCTATAATGCGGCATCGGGGCGGAGGATCCGTCTCGGAGAATTTCCGAGCGGCCGAACGCCGGGACCCGAACGGAATGAGCGACGCCCGAATGGATCTTCAAACGGATACACTCAGCAACGGAATCCGCATCGTCACGCAGGAACGCTCGAACACCGAAGCCGTGGCGTTCCATGTCTATTTCGGGTGCGGCGGCCGGCACGAAGCCGACGAGATCGTCGGGGTTTCGCACGCCCTCGAGCACATGATGTTCAAGGGCACGCCGACGCGCACCTATCTCCAGATCGCCCAGGAAATGGAAGGCGTGGGGGCGACGATCAACGCCAACACCGGACCCGAGCGGACGTGCTATTTCTTCGTCGCGCCGGCGGAGGTCTTGGAGAAGGTTCTGCCGGTCTACGCCGATGTCCTCGGCAACAGCCTGCTCGACCCGAGGGAATGGGAAAAGGAGCGCCAGGTCATTCAGGAAGAGCTCAAGATGTACGAGGACATGCCGCGGTTTGTGGTGAGCGATCGGTTGGAGACCACCATGTTCAATCTCCAGGTCGGCGTCATCGGAAACCGGGAAACCATCGACCGAATCCGGACCGAACACATGCGGGCGCTCATCGCCGATTGGTACCAGCCCGCGAATACGGTCATCTCCGCCGCGGGCCGGCTGGATCACCGGACGATGAAGGACCTGGCCGAGGAGCATTTCGGTTCGCGGCCGGCCGAGGACGCCGCGCCCGCCCGCCCGGCCCTGCCGGAAAAGAGCGATCGGCGGATTTGCGGCGTCGTCCGCCAGACCGACCAGGTCAATCTGGCCATCGGGTTTCGGGCCCCGGGGAGGGACCATCCCGATCTCCCGGCGCTCCGTCTGCTGAACGATATCCTGGGCGGGAAGATGTCCAGCCGGCTGTTCGACGAGGTGCGCGAGAAGCGCGGGTTGGCGTACAGCGTGCACTCGCGCGCGCACCGCTTTACGGATACAGGCTATCTGGAGTTGAAAGCGGGCGTCGCGTCGGATAAGGCCCTCGAGGCGACGCGCGTCATCCTGGCGGAAGCCGCCCGGCTGCGGGAAGAACTGGTGGATGATGATGAGCTTGAAGCCGCCGGAAAACATCTGCGGGGTCTTCTGCTCGTGCGGGAGGAATCCGACGACTTCGCCGAGCGAAACGGCGAGGGTCTCCTGCTGGACGGGGAGGTCCGGACGCTTCAGGAGGAGCTGGGGGTGCTGGAGAAGGTGACCCGGGAGGACGTGCGCCGCGTGGCTAGCCAGGTGTTCCAGGATGAGGAGCTGACCGCCGCGTTCGTCGCCGAGGAGGATTTGAGCGAATCGCTGGCCCCTGTCCTTCACCTCTGATGGGGGCGGACTGATTCCGGCCCACCGGTTTCCGGCGTCATCCCGGCGGCCCGGCAGACTGGCCGGGATATCTCGAAGGGGACGGGGCATTCACGGGAAATTCGGGTGATGGCTATCAGCGGGGTTGGTTCAGGCCAAGACAGGCGCTCGGATCGCGGGCTGCCCGGCCGTGTTGCGGGGCCGCTGGCGGGTATTTTGCTGGGCGTCGCGTCCTTGTCGCCCGGGCAGGTCCGGGCGGAAGAAGCGGTGGAATGCCCGAAGGCGGCGGAGAAATATCTGAGAGCGGCCGAAGCCGCCGCGCCCAGCGTCCGGGAAAATCTCATCCGCATGGGCATCCGTCAATGCCCCAAAGAGCCGCAGGGGCACTATGCCCTCGGCCGCCACTTTCAGGCCTTGAATCTCAACGCGCGCGCCGGCCGGGCATATGCGGCGGCGCTCAAGCGTCTTCCCGTCGCGTCGAACGTCCTGCGGGAGATTGGGCGACTGGACGCCGCTCATCCCAAGGACGCGCTTTGGAACGTGGTGGGATTCTTGATTCCCCAGGACAAGAGGGGGTTGAGCGGCGCGCCGGAGATTTTGTCCCTTGACAAGTTGATGATGAAGAACCCCCGGGATTCCAAGGCGCGTCTGGCGTTGGCGAAGGAGCTGACCAGCATCGGCTCCGAAAGGATGCGAAAGAACCAGCCGGGAGGAGAACGCCTGCTGGCGCGGGTGTTGGAGTTGGTCCCTGCGTACGATCGGGCGCGCAACATGCTGGTGCAATCCTACGTCTCGGTCGGGGAATATCATTTCAACGGAAAGTGGTACGACAAGGCCGGAAATCAATACAAGAAAGCGCTCGTTTACGCGCCGAACGATCCCCGTCTCCACCTTCGCCTCGCCGAGGCCTATGCCCGGTTAAAGGGTCGCGACGAGGACGCCCTGAGGCACTTCCGCAGGGCCGATGCCCTGTTCGCCCAGCGGGCGGTCAGCATGGCGGGCGAAGAGCGGGCGTCGTTCCGACAGCGGATTCAAGCGGGGCTTGACCGATTTGATGTAAACCGCCCAGTTTACCGGAAAAAGCGAAGCGCCAAGGCCCGGGAGCTGGGCAAGGCCTACCTGGCCAAGGCGGACCCTGCAAAGGCCGCGGCGGCCTTCCAAGAGGCCATCGCCTGGCTGCCGGGGGACGCGCTGGTTCACTTCGATTTGGCAATGGCGTTGAAGCGGTTGGAAAGCCCCCGCTTCAAGCTGGAGGCGGCCCGGCAGTTTGAGCGTGCGTTGGCCTTGTTCCGGACGAATCCGCCCCTTGAGGTCGCAAAGCTGTCGAGGAGGTTTCAGAAGAGAATCGAGATGGAGCTCGCGCACCTGTCGGGGGGGGCGAACTCCTTCTACTACCTGATGCAGCAGGTGGCCCTCGGCGTCCGGGAGCGGGCGATAGAGCTTTCGCTCTTCATCCTCGTGTTCGCCGGGATTGCGGCGTATCTTCTCCGCGCGGGCCTGCGGCTCAGCGGCCCTGATACCGCCGAGGGCTCTTATCCCAACGGATAGCCCGGCAGTCCACCATGCGGACGTCCTCGACGGAAAGCCGAACCTGCCAGCAGAAGTTCTCCCACCGGTCGTACCGCCAGATCCGATCCAGGACGAGGTTTTGTTTGACGTGATACAAATCGCGGGCGGTTTTTCGGGCGATCCAGTCGTAAGAGCGGGCGTCCGTGTTGGCGGCGCCCTCGGTGAGGTTGGTGTTCAACCGTTCCTGAACCAGACCGATCGCCCGTCGACCGCCCAGGCGGTCCGACGCCCCCGCCCCCCACTGATAGACGAGAGCCAGGAACAGAAACGCGACGGCGATCCCAAGAATCCGGAGGGAGCGCGGAGCGGCGGGCGGTGGCCGCGGGCGCGGTTCATTCGGGGAGGCGGCGGGTTTCACGGCTCAGAACCTGTGGTTCCTCAGCAAGATGGCCCACAGGTACCACCGGAAGTAGCTTCGGGCGACCTTCAGCATTTTGAAGCTCGAAGTCCCCGCCGTCCGGCCTTTCCAGGTGGTGGGGACTTCCGTGATTCGAAAGCCTTTGAGGAACGCCTTGACGCAGATTTCCAGCGATGAGGCGAACCCCGCCTCCTCCAGGGGCGTCGTCCGCAGGATCTCCGTCCGGTACATCTTGAAGGCGTTGCTGACATCATGGGTCGGAATGCCGGTGAGCTTTCTCAGGCTTGAACAGACGTTCCGGGAGAAGAATCCCTGAAGGGCCGGGCCGGCCAGGCGTCTGCCTTCGGGCATGTATCGGGAAGCGCAAACGAGATCGTATCCTTCTTCGAACTTTTCGTACATCCGGGGCACGGTCTCCGGGTCGTCGCAAAGGTCGGCCATCATCACCACGGTGACCGGGGTGTCTACGCTTTCGAAACCGGATTTGAGGGCGTTGGTGATCCCGCGCGGACGGGAGCTGTTGACCAAGCGGATGTTCGGACGGTCGTCGGAAATCCTCTCTACGATCTCCGCCGTCCGGTCGTCCGAGTTGTCGTTGACCACAATCACCCGGTGAGGAAGGAGAAGCTTCTCTTCCAGCGTGCTGAGCGATTTCTCAATATTCTGCTCTTCATTCAGAGCCGGGATGACGATGGTGATCTTCGGTTCTT
>JASLXW010000639.1 GCA_030740135.1 Nitrospinota bacterium | reverse complement strand
CGGCGCGAATGATATCATGGAAAAGAACTACCACGGCAACCTGCGCAAGCTTTGGATCCTCCTGCCGCTCCTCATGGCGGCCCAGGACAAGCCCTTGGGTGACGACGCCCTCCGCAAGAAGCTGAACGACGTCGACCTCGTCGGCACGTGGATCTACGACGACATCCCCCTCGGATTCCGGGAGGCGAAGAAGGCGGACAAGCCGCTGCTGATCGTCTTCCGGTGAGTGCCCTGAGTCGAGTGCCGGGGGCTCGACGGGCAGGTTGCCCGCCGCCAGGACAAGGAACTCAAGGACCTCCTCGGTAAGTTCGTCTGCGTCCGCGCGGTCCAGATGTGGGGCGTGGACCTCAAGCTTTTCCAGTTCGACGGCAGCCTGACCTGGGCCGTCTTCTTCCTCAACGGAGACAAGACCATCTACGGGAGGTACGGGACGCGCGCGGCGAGGGATCACATGGAGTCGATCTCCATGAAGGGGTTCAAGGCGGCGATGCGCGGTGCGCTCGCGCTGCACAAGCGCCATCCCGTCGACAAGAAAGCGCTCGCCGGGAAGACTGGACCGAAGATGAAGTGGCCGACGCCGGAATTGCTGCCCGGCCATAAGGGCCGCTTCAAGAAGGGTGACACCAGCCGCATGGGCTGCATCCACTGTCACTTCGTCGACGAAGGCATCATGAAGTCGGCGTGGCTGACCGGCAAAAAGGTCGAGGACCGGATGTTCTGGCGCTACCCGATGCCCGATCTCCTCGGCTTCGGCCTGATGACTGACGAGCGAGCGACTGTGGAGCATGTCGATCCGAAGTCCGCGGCGGACAAGGCCGGGCTTCGGAAGGGCGACGTCATCCGGACCATGGAGGGCCAGCCGATCCTATCCATCGCCGACGTCCAGTGGATCCTGGAGCAGGCGAAGGATACCGGCACGTTGAAGCTGACGCTGGATCGCGCGGGCAAGAGCATGGACGCGAGAATCCGGCTGCCGAAAGGCTGGCGCACGAGCGAGGAGTTCACCTGGCGCGGAGGGACCTACGGGTTCCGTCCCGGGATGGCGGCGGACGCCGTCAAGCCGGCCGACCGGAAGAAGAACGGAATCGCCTCGGACAAGCTGGCGTTGCGAATCGGGTTCATGCACCCGTCCTGGGGCGAGGTCGCAAAGCGGCCCTGGCAGACCAAGAAGGGGCTCAGAAAGGGCGACATCATCGTCGCGCTCAACGGCGACTCGTCCCATCTCACGCCGAGCGAGTTCATTGCCCGTTGCTGGCAGCGGTCCCGGCCCGGCAAGCCGCTGCTCCTGACCGTTCTCCGGGGAGGGAAAACGCTCCAGATCAAGGTCCCCACACCATGAACTGTCCGGAATTCCGGAAACGAAGGCCGGAGTGCGCCTATCCAATCAGCAGAGCCGGATGTCTCTTTCCATGAGCGATAACAGGGACATCAATTTCCCGATGGAACGGGTGCTGGGCGGATTCAGCAGTGCGCGGTTGTATCTTGTGCTGAGGATAGGAATTTCAAAGCCCTTTTTCCAGGGGGGAGGGGCTGCCGGTGGGGGAAAGAAGGATCAAAACGGGGAAATCCGAAGCTTCCAACAACATAAAAGGCCATATCGGACCCCGCAGGGGTAAACGATCCCCCCTCCTCCGCTGCGGCCAGAGGCCGCAGCTATGGCGGGGCCTCGCCGTAGCAATGAAACCAAGCAACGCGCAGGTTTCCAGCGAAGGCGGGCCGTTTCCCCCCAGGTCCACGCCGACCGCTTGTCCCCGGGAATCCCCGTGTTATAATTGCCCGTGCCACAAGGGGGGGAAGACCGTCGCGAAGGAGCGGAAGGCCGAACCCGAAGAAGAGTGCGACGTGATGCGCAAGATGCTCGGGATGAAGAAGAGGA
>JASLXW010000638.1:244-1880 GCA_030740135.1 Nitrospinota bacterium | reverse complement strand
ATCAGGATCCCCCCCCCGACCATCGCAAGCCCGAGATACGGAACCAGGCTGCGGCGCTCCCCCACAAGCCCGCAGGCGCAGATCACCGAAAAGATCGGGCCGGACCCCTTCAGGGGCGCGGATCGGGCGATGCCGATTCGCTGGATGCCGAGAAAATAAAAGACCATATGGAGGACGGGGTTCCCCAAGCCCGCCAGGAGGAACCACCCCGCTCCCGCGGCGGTCATCTCCGAGAACCTTCCCGTCAGGATGATCAAGACGGACAGAATCAGACACTGAATCAACAGCGTCAGAATCGAGACGGTCACCAGGCTGGCGAAGCGGAGACTGTTCCGCAAGCTGACTTCGGTGACGGCGAAGGTCAGCGCCGCACCGATGGCGACGGCGATGGCGTAAGAGGACGTCATCCGGAAACCTCGCGAGGGGGGAAGCCGGTTGCCAAAATCAATCCCTCCTTGATCGGGTCAAACCAAAGACGCCGCGTCACGGCTATAAGCGCCGTCACATTATGGTGACCAGCATCCCCCCGCCCACAGTCAGGATGGCCCCCAGGACCACCCGGGGCGTCACCCTTTCCAACTCGCGCAGGATCAGGACCGCCAGCGCCAGAATGATGAGCGGGGAAATTTGATAGAGCGTCGTGACGATGGAAACCAGCCCGAGATGGATGGCGGTAAACAGCGAGTAAATGGCCGCCGCCGTCGCCGCGCCCCCGCCGATCAGCCAGGGCCAGGCGGACCGCTGGATGCTGAACCGCGCCCCGGGCGGAAAGAGGAAAGCCACGAAAGGATAAAGAAGGACGGACAAGGACGCGCCGACCCAAGCCCCCAGGACGGGCACAGGAAGCGTTTTCAACAAGACCTTGAACAAGACGGAGGAAATGCCGGTCGAAATTCCAGCCAGAATCGGAAAGAGGTAACCGAGCCTCAGATAAAGTTTGCCTTTTTCGGAAGAGGGCCCTTCGGCGCCCCGAGTAGGGTCCGCGCGGTGAGTCTGCATGGGACCTTCACCCCGCAGGCCTTCGGACGTGATGACGAGAAGACCGCCGATCGTCAATGCGATTCCCACATACTGGAGGGCGGCAAGCCGTTCACCCAATACGACGAAGGCGCAGATGACGGAGACGATGGGCGAGCAGCTCTTCAGGGGGGCCGAGCGGACGACTCCAATCCGCCGAATGCCGAGCATGTAAAAGAAAAGGAACAAGACGGGATTCATGAATCCCGTCAGGAAAAACCAGGGGAAGGTTGGGTTGGAAATGTGCGAAAACGCCCCGGAAACCAGACAGATGACGGTAAAGAGCACCCACTCGATCCAGGCGATCACGTTGATGGCGATGGTCGGGGAGGAATACTGGAGCGACTTTTTCAGGGAGATATCGGCCAGAGAAAAGAAGAACGCCGCTGAAAGGGCCGCGAGGATTGCGTGGGAAGAAATCATGCTTTAGATGCGTCGGGATTTTCGGACATTTGATTGACTCCATGCCTTCGCCTGACCCGGACGGAAGGCCTTGATGAACCCCGCGCGCTGAAATGCGGGACGCCCTGCCCCCTCTCGAATCAATCCTTACGGGGCGGGCCGAAAAGGAATGACCGGGCTGAGAGGCGGATTGGTAGGGATATCGGCTCCCGCGATG
>JASLXW010000638.1:0-234 GCA_030740135.1 Nitrospinota bacterium | reverse complement strand
GCGATGGGAAAAAGCGCTCCTTCGCCGGGACCGAAAGGAATTGCGGGATCAACTCTTGAATTCTACTTGCACCGCTTTTGAAACCGTATCCTCAGATCGGTCACCCACCTTGACGAATTGTCGTACCAGACCCTGACGTCCGCTTTACGCGCGATGGCCATACGGAGCTCTTCCAAAATGGGGTCCCATTCAGCCAGTTGGTCGCGAGTCAACTTGGCGGGGGTTGAGATTCGA
>JASLXW010000637.1 GCA_030740135.1 Nitrospinota bacterium | reverse complement strand
GCCCTTGGATCGCGCCGAAATCCGGATGAGCGTCTACATCGTGGATCCACCGTGGGCGATTCGTGATTCGGGTTATCGAGATAATTCTGACCAACGGGATAAGGATCGGGAAGGGCCAACAGCCGGTCGATGAACTCGGCGGAAATTCCGCGGCTGACGAAATGGTGCTGCAACGGTCCGTGCCCATCACCCTTTCGCTTTCGGCGAGAACCGCCTCGATCAATTCCTCCACCCGAAGACCCGATGGGATGTGATGAAGCGCGCCCGCAAGTCCCTCCTGCTCGGCGAACACCTTGAGGAGCTCGAGCCCCCCTTCCCGAAACAGGTCTTCGCTTTCGGCGAAGAAACCGAGAACGCCCAAGAGAACCCCCCGGGAGATTAACGGGATTCCGGCGAAACTGCCGAGCGTGAGTTTTTCATTCCACGGGGCCGCCATCCATCGGGGGTCTTTCTGGGCCTCCGGCGCCACAAGCGGCTCACGGATTTCCGCCGCTGAGCCCACCAGACCCTGGCCCATCGCCAGGTTGGGAAAATCGACGCCGCGGGCGAAACGCGAGAGGTTCTTCCGGTGAGGGAAAAGACTTTGCTCGGCTTCATCGTAGAGATAACAGACTGCGTAGCGTCCCCCCACCAACTCTTTGGACCCTTCCAGGATGCCGTCGAGGATTTCGTCCAGCTCGAACGCGGAGGTCAGCTTCCGGTTGATCTCATTCAGCTTGGAGAGCTGAGCCGATTTTCGGTTCATTTCATCGAAGGCTTGGGCGTTCTTGAGGGCGACGGCCGCCTGGGTGGCGAATACACCCGCGAGGTCTATCTCGTCGGCGGAAAATTCCCGATCCTCACGGGTGAAGCAGTTCAGCACTCCGGCAACGCTGTCCTCCAGGATCAGAGGAAGACCCAGATAGCTTTTGAATTCGTTCTTCACCGCCCAGTCCGGATTGAACAAATCCGGGTCGTTCAGGATGTCCCGGACGGTGATGGGCTTCCTCTTCGCGGCCACCCGGTGGGAGAGGCTCTTTCCTTTGGGAATGTGCGGCGCCCCGATGTTCTCCGGATCACTATCGTCGAAGGCCCCTCCGTGCTTGAAGGCGCCGGAAGATTCATCCAGGATGAGAAGATGGATGAAATCGGTTCTCAGCAGCTCGTAAACGGATTCGCAGATCCGCGTGAACACCTCCGTCAGGTCCAGGTTTTCCGTGAGGTGTTGATTGACCCTCCTCAGGGCCTCCTGACGTTCAGACCGAAGGCTGATCTCCTCCAGGGCGCTGGCGTTCTCTATCGCGATGGCGGCCAAGTCCGCGAAGGTCTGGATCGTGCTTTTCTCTCCCGGGGGAAAGTTCTCGAATCTCATCGAAATAAATGCCGAGACTGCCGAGCGCAACACCTTCCGAGACCAAAGGCACGACGGCAATCGACCGGAATCCCTCCGTTTCGATATTCGCTTTGATCGTATCGAACTGGGGATCCAACCGCGCGTCCCGGGAATAAAAATATCCGGGTTCTCTCAGAAGGTGTCCGAGCGGGAGGTCTTTCCACAAACTCGAAACGGCTTCAAGGTATTGTCTTGAGAGTCCGAAAGAAGCTTCGACCTGGAAGGAATCCGTCGAGGGACGATGGAGGAACAGGACGCTCCGGTCGGCTTTCAGGATGTGGAGGCTTTCTCTGACGATCCGGTCGAGGGTCGCCTTGACGGTCCGGTCAGGGTCCGCCGACCGGCCCGGCCTCTTCGCACGCTTTCTGGCCATCAGATCCCCGCCCCGCGAGAAGCAGCGGCATGGCAGTCGCGGAAGTCACCTTCGCACTCCTCCCAAGGGCTGCCGGCAAACCGATACAGGATGAAAAGCGATCCATGAAAACAAGGCCTAACATTATCAACCCACATTTC
>JASLXW010000636.1 GCA_030740135.1 Nitrospinota bacterium | reverse complement strand
CGCCCGCTCCGGGCCTTCGTTCCCCTCGAGGCCCTGCCAGGTCCGCGAGCGCCACCAGCCACCACGCTGAATCCTGCGGCCGCGAGCTGGGCGTATGCGTCAACTTTCGGGGCGGGTTTCTCAGCTCCCACGGCTTCCAGGGTTTCCGCCTCGGGGGCTTCCTCCTCCGGCAGCTCGGCCAGGTCGAGGGCAATATCAATGCCTCGCGCCAGGGCGTCGATCACCTTCTCGGCTTCCGCCACTCGGACGCGCAGCCCTTTCCCGTGGCGCCAGGGGTCGCCCTCCTCGGCCCTGAAGAACTGCCGCACGTCGAAGGCTTTGTACCCGCTTCCCCTTCGGCAGTATCGGACGCGAATCTGTGTTTTTTCGTCCCGTTCGATCGTGCAAAGCAGGGTTTCTTTTTCGTCTGCGAATCCTGAATTTTTGTTCATGGTTTTCCTCATGCGCTCAGGGCAACGGCCGCCCACTCGCGGTGCGCCGCAATTTTTATTTCCCGTTCATGCTCTCGGACAAATGCCGCCAGGGTAGGGGGATATTTCAACTTGATGCGCTCGCCGTCCGGGATCACACGTCCCCGGTTTTCCCGATACCACGTCCAGGGGTCCACTCCGGCGGGGGCCTTCACGTTGCCGGTCCACTTCTCGGCCAAGCCTACCGGGGCGACAGCCGGGGGAGGGGGCGTGGCGGGCAGGACCACGGCGGGCGCCGTTTCGGCCTGGGGCTCGGGGGCCTTTTCCTTCCGGTTCCGGTTGTGCTTTAGGTGGGCGTGCTCTCGCTGGGCTTTCTTCCAGGCTACGCGCTCGGCCTCGTGGCGTTCCATCTGCCGGGCCTGGCGTCCATCCGTCCCGAAATGCTCTGCCGCCGCCTGGGCGTCGAATTCCTGGGCCGTGTACCTTCGGCCCTCCTGAGACACCGCCCCAGCTTCCCTGAGCCGCTTGAGGGCCCGGGTCATTGTGGGCCGGGATAATCCCGTTTTCTCTCGCAATTCCTTCGGGGTGAGCGGGCCGAAGCGGGCCAGGGCGTCCCAAATCCGCCAGCCCGAGGAATTCAATGCTCCATGCCTAAAAGCGTCCCCTCCGGGGGTGTGTCGGAAAAGAGGCTCATTCTCGACACAAGTATTCACAGGGGGGGAGATCTTAGGGTCATTTGGATCTTTGGATCGATATTGAGCCAATTCTGAGGAAAAATGCCGATGCGTAGCAGCGGCCTGGGCGTAGCCCAGCGATTCCCTCATTTCGGCGCCCGGGTCAAGAAGTCGAATATCACCGCCCCGGCTGTCGCCCTTGCCTCGAAGTAGTAGCCCGCGCTCCGCGAGCAGATAGAAGGCCTTTCGGACAACAAAGACTCCCTTGCCCGAAGCCTCCCCGAGATTCCGAAGGCTCATATGGAAGCGGGTTTTTCCGAGCGCCCGGCCCTGCCTGAGAAGTACGGCCAGGATCGCCCGCACATCGGACGCCGAAACCCGCCCGGAGTGTGGCTCGCCGCCCTTCCCAAACCAGAACACCTCCACCCGCCCGCCCCACGTCATAGAGTCCGCCGCCGCCTCTACGCCGTCGAGATATTCCCTTGCCGCCAGGGCCTCGGGGGCTGAGTCTTTAACGATGAAGGCGCGCCCGTTGCTGATCGTGGTGGCGCGGTCTTTTCGCGGCCGCCCTGCTTTGCATACTGGCTACCTCAGCCCAGGCCGAACCGCTGGCCGGCCGGATAGTCGGCATAATTGACGGTGACACGCTTCGGATAACACGCGATCTCAAATCAGTGAAGGTGAGACTTTACGGAGTGGACTGCCCCGAGCTGAAACAGCCTGGCGGGATAGAGGCCCGAGCCCTGGCGCGGCGGCTGGCGTTTGGCCGAGTGTTGCTCATCGAGTCCAAGGGGAAAGACCGGTACAAA
>JASLXW010000635.1 GCA_030740135.1 Nitrospinota bacterium | reverse complement strand
CGCTACAATCACCGCCACCAGGATCTCTTTCCCCTGGTGGTGCAACAGCTCACCCAATTGGTGTCAAAACCTTTATAATCCCCATAAAAAAACGCACCCACCGAAATGGGCGCGCCTTGCGATCTTCCGGGAAAAACGCGGGACTCAGTTGGCCGAAGCCGCCGCCGGATTCACTTCCTCCCCCTCCTCCTCGACGATCCACCGGACCGACTTGGAGCACGGGCAGGCCCCGCCCACGTGTTTCAGGACGGGCGACTTCTTGATGGCCTCCTCCGCCGCGACCTCCCCGGCCTCGACCTGACGCACAAGGTCGAAATAGAACTTGAACTCGAAGCCCGCCAGGTAGGCCTCGGGAAGGGTCCGGGCCAGATGGCGGCCGTATTCGGCCGCGTCGGTGAATTCCTCGCCGTCCACGCCGAACATTTGGAAGGCGCAGCCCCCCCGGCGGCGGTTGAACCGCTTGTCCGGCAGGTGGATCAACTCCTCCCAACGGACGCCCTGAACGGTCTCCCGGTATTTCACGACCTTGTCCACCAGGCCCTCCGCACTGTCGGCCGACAGGTCGGGCCGTTTCGCCCGGACGTAGCGCAAGTTGAGGTCCGACACCAGCTTCTCGACCTCTTCGATATACCGGGCCTGGGCCTCGGCGTTGTTGAGATCTTTTAAGCCCATGCGGAGGTTGCGGCCGCCGCCCTTTTCATGGCCGAACATGTCGAGGCCGAGGGGGAACCACTTGTAGACCACCTTCTGGAGGGCGGGCATGGTGGTGTAAATCGCTCCCTGCGCGGCCTGCGTCACCCAGCGGCGCAGGGGGACGACGCCCGCGGCCAGGTGGAACGCCTCTTCCTGGAGCATCGGCGGCATGCTCGCGGCGAACGGCTTATACGCGCAGACCTTCTGCATCGTAAGCTGGTACTTGCCGACCCGGTCGATGAGCGCGGCGAAGACGACGTTGTCTACGAAGGAATCGTACCGGACGTTGAAGGCCCCGAGGACGTGGGTCCCCGTCTCCATCGAGAGGATCTCTTCGATGTACGCGTCGGCCTTTTTCTTCGAGACGCCGCTCCAGTCGTCGTCCACAAGCAGGGAGAACATCTGGTAGCCGTGGCGAAGCTCTTCGGCCATGACGCGCAGGACCCAGAACCGGTCCTCGTCGCTCTGGGCGCGGGCCAGGGTCTCCTGGTGCTGCTGGATGGAGCCGAACTCCGTGCTGGCCTGTGCCCGGAGGATTTGCAGCAGGGCGCCGGTCAACTCCTCGTCCATCTCGCCGGCCTTTTGGAATTTCGGCTTTCCCTGGCGGTCGCCCACGACGATGGTGTCGGGCACGCCGGCGTCGCGGTAGGCGCAGAGCTCGAACTTGGGATCCCGGGGGAAGTGCTTCTCCCAGTTGTTCAGGAGGAGGTCGTAATCCGGCAGGAACTTCTCTTTCCACCGGACGACCGCGTCATGGTATTTTTTCGGCAGGATTTGTTTCGGGAAATTCATTACTGAAGTCCTCGGCCGTTCGGTCCCCTCGGGCCGCCCGCGGTCCTCCCCCTCCCGCCTCCTCTTTTCATGCCGGCGGACGGTTTGCGCCAACCTACGCGATAGATTTCTCCAGCGCCTGGATGGGTGAAGGAGCGAATCCCAGCGCCTGAAAGTACTTGATGATGTCTTGGCGCCGGCGGCCTTGAAGTGCTCGAACATCGCCTCGGCCAGCCCGCGGCCGATGGACTGTCCCTGGCGGTCCGGGTCGATGCCCATGATCTCAATCCAGCCGGTCGGCTCTTCCAGCCCGAACTCTCCCGACCGGACCTCACCCAGCATGAAGCCGACGACGACGCCGTCGATCTCGGCCACCTGGGAGGTCTCCGGGTTCCGGCGAATGTAGTAAATGGCCCTGCGTTCCCATTCCT
>JASLXW010000634.1:328-1904 GCA_030740135.1 Nitrospinota bacterium | reverse complement strand
CTCCCTGACGCCCGCCCACGACCTGGAAACATTCAAAAAAACGGCCCCCGTGTCTCATATGTCTTGAACCCATACACCTCCGGGGGGTTGAAGATGCTATATATAAACATTGGTGAAATGTAAAGATTTGTTAACATGCGTCATTATGTTATTTCATTCTGAGGTGCGTTTCACCGGGAGTCATAATAATGGATCAAAAGAAACCGGAAGAGGCTGAATCGAGCACCTCGCGGAGGCAGTTCCTCCGGCGGTCGCCCGTCGTTCTCCTGCCCTATGTCGCGCCGGCCATCGCAAGCATGGCGATTTACGTTGAAGACGCGGAGGCCAGAAGGAGGACGACGAATAGGAGAAGGAGGATGAGCTCGCGGTCAGTGATGTCAGTGATGACTTCGGATTGATAAGACTGACTTGCGGTTCCCGGCCGCGGAACAGATGACGCAACGCCCATTGAGACGTGCGGATATTTTCGAGCGCTCCCTGACGGATGAAGCGGTCCTCTACGATCCCGTGGATTCCGTCATGCACACCCTCAACCCCGTTGCCACGGTCATCTGGAAGTTGTGTGACGGGAATCACACCCCCGAGGACATCGCGCGGGAGATCTGCCGGCGATACGACGCGGGGTCGGACAAAGTCGTGAAGGACGTTCAAGGCACGATCGATCAACTCCAAACGAAAAAGCTCCTGCAATCCTAGATGATGGAAGCATGAAGGGCCGGCCGGAGGCGGATGCGCTTGATTTGCAGTTTCCGCCGCCGCTTTCAAACGCCCGCATCGAATTTCCTCCCGGTTATCCCATCCGAATCCAATCGAGCTCTGCCGAGTGGTCCCTCTTTCTGAAGGATTACTACGAGGCCTTTCAGGCCGAAGGGTCCATTCCCCCAGAGACCACCTACTCCATTGCGCCCGCATGGCCCCGCTTCAGGGGATTCAGCCTTCTGTCCAACGGCGCGAGGCTTTGCGTTCGCAGGCAAATCCAAAGAGCGCTGGGGATCCTCGATGAGAGAATCATGGATGAGGTGTGCAAGACCTCGAATCCGTATTTCTTGATCCACGCGGCCATGGTCACCTGCGGGGGGCGCGGCGTTCTCCTGGGGGGCAGTCTCCGCTCCGGGAAATCCACCTTGACCTTGGGGCTGATCCTCCGGGGATGGCAATACTTATCGGACAATATCACGGCGATTTGCCCCGACCCTTTAATGGCCGTCCCCTTTCCGCGGAATTTCATCGTCCGGACCGAAACGCGCGAAGTTTTGGCCGTCGATCTTCAAGAGAACGGGGACGCCTCCTGGGTCCGGCCGTTGAAGCCTTTGAGCGCGTATGTCAGTCCCAACCGTATTTGGGAGGGTTCGCTCGGACGGCCGGCGAAGGTGACGCACATCGTCTTCCTTCAATATCATCCCGAGGCCTCCTCCGCTGTCGTCCCCATGAGCCGCGCGGACGCCGTGAGCAGGCTGGCGCGCCGGGCCTGGGGGACCGATGTGTTCGGGAGACAGGCCGTGGACATTCTGGCGGACTTGGTGGAGGGCGCGGAATGCGTCGAGCTGGCCGCCGGGCCCCTGGATGAGAACTGCCG
>JASLXW010000634.1:0-318 GCA_030740135.1 Nitrospinota bacterium | reverse complement strand
GCTCAACCGCGCGGAGGAACGGACTTGAAGCAAAAGGCTCCGGGTGCGGACCCCCCCTGGCTGAGGATGTACCGCCTTCGGTTTCCCTACAAGGATCCCTCCCCGCATCCTTCATACGACGCGGCCGTCATTTCATCCGTCCCGGAGATGGACGATTGGATCAGAAGACTCTTTTCTCCCTTTCTCCGTGACGTGATCTCAAAGGACACCCGGTTTTCCGGGGAGGAGGCGCCGGTCGGCGCGGTCTTCCGATTGATGCGCGATGGGCCGAACACGGGCAAGGCCCGAGGCCAAATTCGGATTCGGCCTCCGGGGTCG
>JASLXW010000633.1 GCA_030740135.1 Nitrospinota bacterium | reverse complement strand
ACACAAACCCGGAAGGACTTTCCAGACACACAGAGTGAAGAGACCAATAACGCGCTCCGGCAGAAATTCGCCGACATGTTGTATCGAGAGGGAGGGGTGACGTGCGGGTTTAACACCACGATTCATCAACAGAATCTGGAGGAGATTCCCGCCATGGTGCGGTGGGCGCAGGAGAATGCCGATCGGGTCCACTCCTTCCACTTCATCCCCTATCGGGACTTCGGGATTGCAAAGGAATTTGAAATCTTCGCGCATGGAGTGCGGATCGACACGGAAGGGGGTGCGGGAAATCCCGAATACATCACGCCGGGACCCGTCACCGTCCAGGACGTAGCGGATCAGATCCGAAAGGCGGATCCGGCGTTTGCTCCTTCGGCGTATCTCGGAGGAAACGTCGATCCCAAGAGCCTGAAATGGACCTTCGCGTCCCGCTTTGTGTTGAAAGGGAAGACCCTCGGCTATGCCGGACCTCGTTTCATGGAGCTGACGCAGCAGGGAAAGCACCTCTTTACGGGAACCTGGTACGGCCTCACGACACCCTCCAGTCAGGCCGCCGGTCGGAGCGTTTTCTTCCTGCTGGGCCTGTTCGATCGTGGCGTAATGCGTTCGGCCTGGAACTACTTCAAGTCGGTGCTTCGCAACCCCCTCAACCTGTTCCGTCGAGTTCGAATGCAGACGCTTCTTCTTCTTCAGCCTACCGATATCCTGGAAGACGGTCAGATGAATATGTGCGACGGATGTCCCGACATGACAGTCCATGAGGGCAAGCTCTATTGGAGCTGCCGGTTGGAGGAGATCAAGGAGCACGGAACCTTCCTTCATGCTGTCCCGAAAAACCGGTCGATTCCCGATTGCCGGAAGCGATTCTACCCCGCGTGGGACAAGGCGCCGTCCAACCAGGTGGCGGAAGAAGTGGTCCGTTCTACTTGAGGAGCTTCTTTCCTGCTGCATAGGCGACGCGATCGACGACCCAGTCCGGCAGGGAGCACAGGATCCGGATCAGGGTTGACTGTGGGCCCACCATGTAGCGGATGCGTGGTCTTCGAGCCGAGAGGGCCTTGAAGATCGTGCGCGCTACGACGCGGGGGGCGATGGCGACTCCCTTCTCCTGCTGGATCAGCCCTTTTCCCATCTTGTACGCCGTCGAATAGAACGGAGAGGACTCCGGGAAAACGACCTTCTGTTCCGCGTGGGTCCAGATCGCTGTATCCACCGAGGCGGGCTCAATCACCGACACCTTGATGTGACGCATTTTTGCGAGTTGGAACTCACGCCGGAGGGTATCGGAAAAAGCTTCGAGGGCCGCTTTCGCGACGTGGTACGGGCCCATGAACGGGAGGACGAGCTTTCCCGTGACCGAGCTCACGTTGACGATGCGCGCGGAGTCTTTCGACAGGAGGGGGAAAAAGGTTCGGGTGACCGTCACGGCTCCCATGAGATTGGTCTCGAGATTGTCCTTCCAGATCTGATCCGAAATGTCGAGGATGGGGCCCCAGTTCGAGATCCCGGCATTATTCACGATCCCGTAGAGCTCTCCTCTCTCGGATTGGACCACGTCACGCGCTCGCGCGATCTCTTCCTTCTTTCGAACGTCGAAAACAATCCCCTGAATGTTCTCGGCGCTCTCCCAGATCGCGAGGTGATCCTCCTCCAGGACATTGGCGTACACGAAGTAGCCCTTCTCCGAGAGAAGTTCGGCCGTCGCCTTCCCGATGCCGGAACTGGTTCCGGTTACCAGCACAGTTTTCATCATGAGTTACCCCTTCTGAGCGACAGCATAGCAGAGAACAGACTCCGGAGAACAGATCCCGGGAGCGGCGGAATCTCGAGAATCCTGCGCGGGGGAGGATAGGAATTTCAAAGCCCCTTTTCCAGGGGGGAGGGGCGTCGAAATCCGGGCCGGTGGGGGGAA
>JASLXW010000632.1 GCA_030740135.1 Nitrospinota bacterium | reverse complement strand
CTCATAGGGAGCCAGGAAGAGGTCGGACGCGCGGAGAATCTCGCTTAAGCGGGAACCCTCCATGTATCCCGTCCAGCGGATCTCTTCTTCGAGCCCTTCGGCGCACGCCCGCGATTGCAAGTTCTTGTAGTAGCCGCTCTCGGGGAATCTGTCCCCTCCCAGCATGAAAAGGCGGAAGGTCCGGCCGGCGGCTTTCCACTTGGCCGCCGCTTCGAGAATCTGCTCGGCCCCCTTTCCCGGATAGTAGAAACCGAAGTGAGTGAGGAGGAAGGCGTCGGGGGGAATGTCCCACTCGGTGCGCACCCGGCCTCTTACCGTCTCAAGAGATGATTTCCAGCCGGGGGGAGGCTCGACATTTGCCCCGATGGGGATCTCCAGGGTCTTCCCCAGGAGGGGCTTCAGGTATTTTCCGATGAGATGGATCACCTCCTCGTTCGTGCTCAGGATGGCACGGGCCGACGTCATCAGCATCGCCACGCGCGCCATGGATGAGAAGGTCGAGACCCCGACGGTGTGAATGGAGAGAACGACCGGGATGCCGGGCGACAGGATGCGCATCACGAGGGGGAGAAAACAGATCCAGCGTGTTCCCGGCGGGTATAAATCCGGAGCGTATTGGACGAGGAGGGCGTGAATTTCTTCCTCGCGTGCGGCCCGGGCGAGGTGAGCCAGCGCGCCCGGCGTCCAGCGGCGTGCGATTCGCCGCACCGGAATCTGCCCGCAAACGGCAGGTCCCCCATAATCCGAGCTGGTGAAAATCACTGATTCGACGTCCAGCCGTTTCAAATAGTGAACCAGCTTGGAGGTGAAATCTCCAATTCCGCAGGGATATAAGTTGGGAGGGAAACTCGGGCTCAGGATAGCGATTCGCAAATTACAACCCTACCAGTGAGCGTCGCCGACCCTATGCGTAACAAAGGGAAACCAGGAAAACGAAATGCCCGATAGAAAACCGTGTTTTCGTAATTGCCGCTGGCCCTTTTCTCAGCATCAGATTCCTCCCTCTGACATAATTTACTATGACCAACTGAAATCGATCATAGGGCTTCCATTTTGGTTATGCAAAATGTCATATCAAATAATTCCCATATGGGCAGAGACCGCCAAGGCGTGGGAAGGAGATTCCGAAACAACTCCCCTGAAAAGAACGTCCTCTTCTTTAACACCTTTATTCTTTTCCCTCAGGGCAATGATAAGTTCTTCGATTCTGTCAGCCATTTTAACCTTCATTCCCCAATACTGATGAAACACAGACATCTAATGGGGTATTGTCATGACCGCGCCGATCGAAATAGGCGAGGGTGGCGTCGCGTTGCTGTTTGGCAACGGGTTGCTCGGAGCGCATGAAACGCGTGACCGGAAAGCGGTTGGTGAGGCGTGTCTCGAGGCACTGGAACAATGGGCCGAGGGCCATGGCGCACGGTCCATGGGACAAGGTTAGGACCCTCAGGCGGGACCTAACAGTAATTGATGGACGTCCTACCCCGTGAGCGGTGAAGGCGAATTTTGAAGATAGTTAATCACGACAAGCTTACCCGACCATCACGGTTTAGCTCTTGGCAAAGGAAACCAACGGATCAATCCACACCGGAGCTGGTTGATTAAACAACTTATGACCGCTGCCTTCGTCTAGTATTTTATTTGTAAAGGTGACCCTACCTTTTCTGAGCGCTTCGTCGCAGGCACCTGCTACCTGATCATTCTTGTCCCACATGATCAGGAACTTACCCCGCAGTCCTTTCGCCCTTCTCATGACAAACATTCGGTAGGGAGGCCTACTTCCGCAACTCGCCAAAATAGCAAATTTGATATCATCACGACCCAGCCTGATTGAAACTAATAGACTCAAGAGGCCGCCCTTTGAATGCCCGGCGACTGTGATATTGGCTGGTGGTACTCCAGCATCCAGCAAACGGTTTAC
>JASLXW010000631.1 GCA_030740135.1 Nitrospinota bacterium | reverse complement strand
GATCGGACGTGTCTCGATCTGGATTATTCCAAGAGCAGCACCGAATCCGTCGGTTCGCTTCCTATCGGGGCCTGGGTGGAGATCGTAGACTACGTGGTTGGAGACCAGGTGTTATTGGAACAGACGGGAGAAGGGGAGACAGAAGCAGTTTGAGGATCGCTTCGAAAAGGCTGTGACCTATTCCCATCATGGCGGCCCCCTCATCCTGTCCCTCGCAGTTCAAGGGATTGAGGGCCTTACCTACATCCGCCGCCATGATATACTTTTTGATCCGGATTTCACCCGTCTCCCGATCCACATCCAATTCCACCCCACCGATGCCCACCTCCCAGAAGAGGGGACTGGGAGGACTCGGCGTCATCCCGCCGTGGGCGTAGCCGAGACCGATGATCTCACCTCCCTGCATTACGAAGTGGCGCCGGATGAGTTCCCCGTAAGAAATCTTCTTCCCGCCGGCTAGGGCCTCCCCGTTTTTCAGAGAGATCGCCTCCAAGGGCGCCTCGAAATATCCCGCCGCAAGATCGAGAATCTGCCGGCTGGCGTCCTGGGCCGCCAGCTGGAGGGCCTTGCCCATCACCGTCGTCGAACGGCTGGAGCCTGTGGAGCGGTCGAAGGGAGTGTAGGCCGTATCGGGAGGACGCGCCGTTATCTGCTCGATGGGAACGGAAAGCTCCTCGGCAACGATCTGGCTCATGACCGTCCTCGATCCCTGGCCGATCTCTGCGGTACCGCAGAGTAAAACGACGCTGCCATCAGATAGGACATGGACCGTCGCCGTCGAAGCCAAGGGAGCGCCGGGATCGGTCACGCCGAAGGCCACACCCCTCCCGCCCCCTCCTTCCGTCGTTGGCCCCGTCCACCCCAACCGTTCCATAACTTTCCCGAATCCATCGAAAAGATCCGCGTCCAAGGGCTTGCCCTTCGGCTTGAGCTCCTCGCCTCGGCGCAGAAGGTTTTTCCTGCGAAACTCCACCGGGTCCATGCCGATTTTCCGGGCGAGCATATCCATCTGGGACTCATTGGCCCACGACGTCTGAGGTCCCCCGATGGAGCGGAATGAGGCAGCCGAAACCGTGTTGGTGTAGATGCAAAAGGCATCCACTTGGAGGTTTGGAACACGATAAGGTCCGAGGATTCGAGTCATCGTCCTGCTGGTGACGGTCGGGCCGGTTTCCGAATAGGCCCCCGTATTGAGGTAAATGGAGGCCTCTTTAGCAACCAGAGTGCCGTCCCGTTTCGCCCCGGTCTTGACCTTGCAGGTCGCCGAATGACGCCGCACCGTCATCATGGCCTCAGGGACGTCTTGAACGACGCGCACGGGCCTGCCGGCCTTGCGGGCCAGCGCAGCCACCAGGGGTTCGATCTTAGCGCCCGACTTGCTCCCGTAGGCCCCGCCCACAAACAAGAGAATTACGCGCACCTTGGAGAGGGGGAAGCAAAAGACCTCCGCGATATCCTGGCGCACTCCGAAGGGATGGGCGGTGGAAGTCCACACGGTGATTCCGTTCTCATCTAGTTGGGCAATGGTCGTGTGGGGCTCCATGGAATAATGGTAGATCATGGGAAACTCGAAGGTCTCTTCGACGACCTCATCCGCCTCGGCAAAGCCTTTCCCGACATCGCCTTTCTCCAAGTGGTCCTTGAAACAGAGATTGTCGGGGGCAAAGGAATGGACCAGTGACGCCCCCTGCGCCATCGCCTCCCGAACCGTGAGCACTGCCGGGAGTATTTCGTACTGGACGTGGATTTGGGCCAAGGCCTCCTCGGCGGCTAGCTCGTCGACGGCAGCCACAGCAGCCACGGGCTGTCCCGTGAACAGGGCCCGATCCATGGCAAGGATGGGATGGTCCTTTCTCTTCTCGCTCCGTATGAATGGATTGAGGCCGGTCAGATCCTTGGAGGTAAGAATCGTTACGACCCCCGGTA
>JASLXW010000630.1 GCA_030740135.1 Nitrospinota bacterium | reverse complement strand
AGACCTACGGTGTCGTGACCTCCGCCCAGGTCGCCAAGGACTGGGAGATGGGCCGAAGTCGGCGCTTTGGTCACGTCACGATGGAAGATCCCCATGCGGCCCAGGCTGCCCTGTCCGCGCTGCAGGGCGCGGAGCTCGACGGCGCGGTGATCGGCCTTCACGGCGCCAAATCGGGAATCGACATCGCCCTTCACGACCTGGCGGCCAAGGCGCACGGAGTCTCCGTCTTCGAGCTGTTGGGCGGCGCGGTCCGCGACGAGCTTCCCAGCAACCAGACGCTTTGGTACGGGCCGCCGGAGGCGGCGGCGCAAAAGGCGGCCGCCTACGTGGCGGAAGGGTTCCGCTACATCAAAGTGCGGGCGGGCCTCCGGCCGTTCGAGAAGGACGTCGATCGGATTCGCGCCGTGCGGGAGGCCGTCGGGGAAGACATCTCCCTCGCCATCGATCCCAACATGGGGTGGGAGGCGCAGGAGGCGGTCCGCTTCCTCCGGAAACTGGAACGCTTCAACCTCTCCTACGTGGAACAGCCCGTCCCGCACACCGATTTCGCCGGCATGCGGCACGTCACCCGGAACGCGGGGGTGCCGGTGATGGCGGACGAGAGCGTCCAGTCCATCTCCGATGTGTTTGTCCTGGCGCGCGACCGCGCGGCGGATATTCTCCATCTGAAGATGATCAAGCTCGGGGGAATCGACGGCGTGCGCCGGGCGGCGGCGGTGGCCGAGTCCGCCGGCCTCCGGCTGATGGTGGGGCAGACGAACGAGGGGGCCCTGGCCACGACCGCGATCGCCCACTGCGCCCGGGCGATACATTCCGATTACCTGGAGCTTTACGGATCCCAGGGATTGAAGGAGGACCCCACCGGGGGATTCTCCCTGAAGGGGGGAAAGGCCACGTTTCCCGTCGCGCCGGGCCTGGGCGTCGCTCCGGACGAGCGCGCGCTTCAGCTCGTCGGGACCATGGAATTGGACTGAAGGCGAAGCCTGTCCCCCCGAAAATTTATCCTGTATACCTTTGGCGAATCGGCGTAGCGAAGAATTTCTCCAGCATGGGCGGGTTATCGGCTTCCCACGTATCCTGCAGGGTCCGCACGTACACGCGCGGACCCCGCGTTCCCCGGGCCGGAATTGAATACGAGATACGCTCCCCACACGACGAATAAGGCCGCGTTTTCCTGGTTCCTTCTGCTGTTCTTCCTCCTCAACTTCGGCCACGGCGTATTGCCCCCCCTGCTTCCGCCCATAATGGGGGGCCTGGGGCTCGGCTTCTTTTCGGCCGGCCTCCTGGTGACGGCCTTCGGCCTGACCCGGTTCCTGGTCGATTTTCCCGCGGGCGTTCTCTCGGAAAAATTCGGGGTCGGGCGCATCGTCAACATCGGCGCGGCCCTGCTGCTCGCGGGCTCGGCCCTTTCGGCGTTGGCGGATTCGCTCCCCGTCATGTTGATCGCCAGGGGGATCGCGGGGGTGGGCTCGGGCCTGACCGTGGTCTTCTCCAGCATCTATATCATCCGCATGGGCGCCCCGGACGGGCGGGTCCGGAGGGGGAACCTGTATGAAGTGGCCGCCATCAGCGGAACGGCGGTGAGCACCATCCTGGCGGGGGAGATCGCCCTGCGGTGGGGATGGCGCTGGGGATTCGCGCTGGCGGCGTTCGTGGTTTTCCTCGGGTGGCTCGTTGCCGCGTTCCGGGTCCTGCCCGGCCTGGGCGAGGTCATCTGGTCGGAGGGGGGAGAGGAATCACGCCGCCCGGGCGGGCCGCCGAAAATATCCGGGTGGACGATCTTCATCCTGCTTTTCATGACGTTCAGCGTGTCGGTCAGCTGGTCGGGCGGCATCACGACCTTCCTCCCCCTCTACGGGGGAAAGGGGCTGGGGTTCTCCTCCGCGACGGTCGGCGGGGCGATGACGATCGCCCTGGCGGTCACGGCG
>JASLXW010000062.1 GCA_030740135.1 Nitrospinota bacterium | reverse complement strand
GGCCGGCCTGCTGACCGCCTTCTGCGCCCCCATTTTGAGCGAGGGGGAGTGCGTTGGGTTCCTGAACGTCGGCTCCGAGAAGCCGGACGCGCTGACGAAAGAACAGATGGACTTGCTGGTTTCCGTGGCGGACCACCTGGCCCTCGACCTGAGGAACGCCGAGCTTTACGCCCGGGCGAAGGAGAGCGGCGAGCGGCTCGACAATTTCGTCCGCGGGGCGTTGGACGGGATCGTCACCACGGACCTGGAAGGGCGGATCACCTCCTGGAACCCGGGCGCGGAGGCGATATACGGTTACACCGAGCGGGAAGCCGTCGGGGCGCACGTCAGTGAGATATTCGACCAGGATGAAGAAATAACGCAGGAGATCCACGAACGTATGAAGTCCGGAGGAAACCTGCCGCACGAGGAACGAACCTTCCACCGCAAAGACGGGAGTCAGCTCGAGGTCTCGGTCACGTACTCCGCCGTGCGGGAAAATACGGGCCAAGTCGTCGGAATCAGCGGGATCGGCCGCGACATCACCGAGCGCAACCGGGCGGAGGAGGCGCTCAAGCTGACGCAGTTCTCCGTCGAGCGCTCGGCGGACGCGGTCCTCTGGATACATGCGGACGGCGGGTTCGCTTATGTGAACGAGGCGGCTTGCCGTCTTCTCGGTTACGCGCAGGAAGAGCTGCTCTCGATGGCGGTCTGGGACATCGACCCGAAACTTCGGGCGGCGGAGTGGCCCGGGCAGTGGGCGGACAACAAACGCCGCGGGATCTTCACCTTCGAAACCCTCCAAATCTCCAAGGACGGAAAAAGCATCCCGGTCGAGATCTCCGTCAACTATCTGGAGTTCGGCGGCAAGGAATACTGCGTGTCCTACGTCCGCGACATCACCGAGCGTAAGGAGGCGGAGGAAGCGCTACGGCTCACGCAGTTCTCCGTTGACCGGGCGGGAGACGCGGCCTTCTGGATCGCGGCGGACGGCCGGTTCCTCTATGTGAATGACGCGGTGGGCAAGTATCTCGGGTACTCGCGCGAAGAGCTCCTCTCCATGACCATCTTCGAAATCAATCCGGATTACACTCGCCGGAAGGATGGGCAAAGCGTTGGGCGGACTTGGTGGAATCAGGCTCTATGACCTTTGAAACGCGCCACACCGCCAAAGACGGCAGGGAGGTTCCGGTCGAGGTGACCGCCAACTACTTGGAGTTCGGAGGCAAAGCGTACAATTGCGGATTCGCCCGCGACATCATCGAGCGCAAGCGGGCCGAGGAGACATTGCGGAAGGCGAAGGACGCCGCCGAGGTCGCCAGCCGTGCGAAGAGTGAATTTCTCGCCAACATGAGCCACGAGATCCGGACGCCGATGAACGGTGTGATTGGAATGACGGGGCTTCTCCTCGGGACCGGACTCAGCGATCAACAACGCGCGTACGGCGAGGCGATTCGCGACTCGGGTGAGAACCTGCTCGAGATTGTGAATGACATTCTCGATTTGTCGAAGATTGAGGCGAAAAAACTGACCATCGAGCGGGTCCCGTTCGACCTGTTGTCCGTCGCGGAAGAGACCACCGAGTTCCTCGCGCCGAAGGCCGGTGAAAAGGGGCTGTGTCTCATTGCTCGCTACGCCCCGGATCTCCCCCGTCACTTCATCGGAGACCCCGGACGAATCCGACAGATTCTCATCAATTTCATGGGCAACGCCATCAAGTTCACGAACGAGGGGCACGTTCTGCTCGGCATCGAGGCGGATGCGGGGGGCGAGGGTGAATCGGGTCTTCGGATCTCCGTAGAGGATACCGGCATCGGCATCCGCGAAGGCGCGATCGAGCGGATCTTCGAAAAATTCACACAGGCCGACGCTCCCGCCTCACACGCGCATGGCGGAACAGGCTTGGGGCTTGCGATCTGCAAACAGATCGTCGAGTTGATGGAAGGGACCATCGGGGTGAACAGCAGGCCCGGCGCAGGATCGACCTTTTGGGTCACCCTCCATCTTCCCCCCGACTCCGCCGCCCCGCCGCCGCCTCCGCCCCGACCGGAGCTGGCGGACGCTCCTCGCGTCCTGATCGCGGCCGGAAATGAGCTCAACAGGCAAGTCCTGTACGAGCAGGTGACGCATTGGGGAATGCGCGTGGTCTGCGTCGCTTCCATCGAGGAGACGCTGAACGCGGTTCATGACGCCCAAGAGGGCGGCGACCCATATCAGGCGGCCATTTTGACCGGCCAAAAAGACGGCGTGGACGCCGAGGCATTGGCCCGTGTCGTCCAATCCGACCCCAATCTGCGCAAGGTCCCCCCGGTCATCATCGCCCCCTTCGGACGTTGGGTGGATACGAATCGGCTGGCAAAAGCCGGGATCGCCGCATACCTGAGCGAGCCTGTGAAGCAATCCGATCTGATGAACGCCCTGGCGGATTTGTGCCGCTCGGCGGATACGGGGCTCCTTCCGGAAAGGGTTGCGCGGCCAGCCCCGGCCGATTCTCGATCTGAAAACCCGGCGCGGGACCGACAGGACGGTCGGGTTCTCTCTCGCGTTTTGGTGGCTGAAGACAATGCCGTGAACCAAAAGGTGGCGAAGGGGATGCTGGAGAATCTGGGCTTTCACGTGGACGTGGTGTCCAATGGCAAGGAGGCCCTCGATATGTCTGAAATGCTCCCCTACGACGTAATCTTCATGGATTGCCGCATGCCCGAGATGAACGGCCACGAGGCGACGGCATTGATCCGCCGAAGGGAGCGGGAGGGTGGTTCTCGGATCCCGATCATCGCCCTGACGGCCCACGCCATGCAGGGTGATCGGGAGAAGTGTCTGGCGGCGGGCATGGACGACTATGTCCCCAAGCCAGTGAAGGTTGATGAGCTGAAGACTGTCCTGGCGCGCTGGGTCGGAGAAGCGGGAACGAAGGACGCCCCGGCCCCCGCCGGGGAGGAGGGACGCCGCGAAGCGACCCTCGACCTCGAGAAGCTGCAAGAATTGGCCGCTGTTTCGGCAGCGTCGGGTTCCGGCTTCGTGGAGGAAGCGGTGGCCGCTTATCTATCGCAGACGCCCATGCAAATTTCAGCCGTCCAGGAGGCCTTGGCACAGCAGAACGCGCAAGACCTCGGCCGGGAGGCCCACAGCCTCAAGAGCGGCAGCGCGATATTGGGCGCGCGAAACATGAGGGCATTGAGCGCTGAGCTGGAACGGCGCGCGGAGGCGGACTCGCTGGAGGGAGCGGGAATGCTCCTTCAGGGATTGGAAGAAGAGTTTCAACACGTGAAATCAGCGCTCGGGTCCTGGCTGGGGACGAGCCGGGAAGTCAGCGCTTCGACCAGCGGGCGGCCCGCCTGATTTTTGAGAGAAGCCCGAATGGAACCCGGAAATTCCACCAAGTGTTTTCACCATGAGAAAGGACGCCGGAGATGAGTCGGAAGATCCGTGTTTTGATTGTCGAGGATTCGCCTTTGGAGCGTCTCCTTCTCAGAGAGATTCTCGCTCAAGCGCCCGACATCGAGGTGGTCGATGTCGCGCCGGACGCCGGTGCCGCCCGAAATAAAATGCGAATCCATAAGCCCGACGGCATGACGCTGGACGTGAAGATGCCGGGCGAGGACGGCATTGCCTTCCTCACCTGGCTCATGTCCACGGACCCGCTTCCGGTCATTATGGTCAGCGCGTTCACCCGGGCGGGGGCGAAGATCACCCTGTCCGCCCTCGAGAAAGGCGCGGTGGATTTCGTCGCGAAACCCGATAGCCGCAAAGATGAAAATCTTGAAGAGTTCGGACGGGAGATCATCCGGAAGGTGCGCGCCGCCGCCAGGGCCCGCATGGGGCGGCATCCCCGGCCTGTCCCGACCCTCGCGCCGGCGGACCTGCCGGTAACGCCGGGATTCATCGTTGCGATTGGAAGCTCGATGGGAGGCCCGGAAGCGTTGAGGAGTCTCCTTCCGAGACTTCCGGTCAATTTCCCGGCGATTCTGCTCGTGCAACACATGCCGGAGTACTACACCAAGGCCATGGCCGAGAGCCTGGATAAGAACTGCGCCATCCACGTGAAGGAGGCCGAACAGGGCGAACCCGTCCTGCCGGGTCGGGCGCTCATTGCTTCGGGGAATTTCCACATGGAATTGCGGCGCTTGGGGGCTCGATATTTTGTGGAGATTCACAAAGGCCCCCGGGTGCGGAGGTTCCGGCCTTCTGTGGATGTGTTGTTCGAGTCAGTGGCCCAATACGCGGATTTGGACACCGTGGGGGTCATCCTGACAGGGATGGGAGGGGATGGGGCGAACGGCATCTCCCGGATGAAGGCCGTCGGCGCGCACACCATTGCCCAGGACGAGGCAAGCTCTGTCATCTTCGGCATGCCCAAAGAGGCCATCGAGACGGGGGCCGTCGATGACGTGTTTTCTCTTGAAGAAATTCCCGGCCATCTCATTAAAACGATGCGAAGGGCGGGTGTTTCCTTAGCTAAACCGGTTGGATCGCCGTGGGCCGTTGCGGGAACAGAACCTCGATTTCAGTATGTAGCGAAGCCCCTCCGCTTGCCCCGCACACAAGGTCCGGGTCCGCCGTCGGCCGGCTCACCGGAAAGACACGGAGTCAGATTCTGCGCGGTTCCTCGGGCCGGTGCGCGATTTTCGGCCACCGGGTCCAGGCCTCCTCCTCGAACCGGACCCGGCCGAGGGCTTTCAGGCTTTCCAGGACGGCGCGGGTCTCGCGAACGAAGGCCGGCAGGTCGATGGGAACGTCGGGGTCTCCCAGAACCTCCAGATTGGAGAGTCCTTTCTGAAGGTTCAAGACGGCCGGCGCGCGCCACACCTTCTGAATCTTGACGAACCCGGCCGCGACCTGGATCAGGCCCTGATAGAAGAGCCGCTCGGTCGGGTTTCCCTCCCGCCAGATGTCCTCCCATGCTTCGTGGGATTCCCAGTATTCGCCGCCGTTGAAAAGCGCCACCCCTTCCCGCGCCCGGTCGGGGAACGAGATGGGGTCGTCGTAGACCTCCCGGTCTGCCGGTTTCGGGCGTTCAGGCAACGGTTCTATCCCTTCGGCGCTTCGCCGAAGCCAACGACGTCCTCTCCGCCGTCCACGCCGATCACGTTGCCGGTCATCCAGTCCGTCCCCTTTTTGCAGAAAACGGTGATGGCGGCGCCGATGTCCTCCGGCGTGGTCAGGCGGCCCCCGGGGTTTCTCAGCCGGGTGACTTCGATCATCATCTCATGGCCGGGGATCATCCGAAGGGCCGGGGTGTCCGTTACGCCCGCCCGGATGGCATTGGCCGTGATCCCCCGGGTGGCGAGCTCGGCGGCGAGCTGGCGGATGTGGGACTCCAGGGCGGCTTTGGCGGCCGATATGGCCCCGTAGTTCGGGATGACCCGGTGTCCCCCCTCGCTCGTCATGGCGAAGATCCGGCCGCCGCGTCCCATGAGGCCCCGGTGGACGATGTCCTGCGTCCAGTACACCAGGCTGTGCGCCATCACGTCCAGCGTCATCTCCATCTGTTTCTGCGTCATGGTTCCGGAGGGGTCGTCGGCGATGTAGAGCCTGAGGGTGCCGAAGGCGAGAGAGTGAAGGAGTGCCTTGAGGGTTCCGCCCCCCGCCTCCTCAAAGGCCGCGGCCGTCGCGTCCAGAACCTCCGTCCGCTTTTCCGGATCGGCGGCGTTCACGTTGAAAAAGAGGGCCTTCCTCCCCATTCCGATGATCTCGTCCCGAATCGCCTCGGCCAGCGGGAGGGTCTTCTTGCGGTCCAGGTGGACGCCGATGATGTTCATCCCGTCTTTGGCCAAGGCCCGGGCCGTCGCGCCGCCGAAGCCGCTGGACGCGCCCAGGATCAAGGCCCAAGGTTCTCCGTTCGACATGAGGGTTCGACTCCTTTCGGTCTGTTCTCAGACCTGATTATAGCGATGAAGCCGGGGCGCGGGGACGCCGGCCTCCTGTTCCCACCCCCGGCAGTGGCGGCGGATTCCCTCCAGAACCGGCGAGAAGAATTCCAAGTCTCCCCCGAGCCGCTCATATCTCTTCCGCGCCGTCTCGCGGAACCTTCGGTCGATATCCGCCTCGTCCACGAGGACACTCTTTCCATCCCGCCGGACGACCTCGCCTTTGGTGAGGACCGTGTGGACGTCCCTGGGCCCTTGGCACCGGTGAAGGAGGACCGTCCACGGATCGAGGTCCGGGTGGGAGGCCGGGTCGTCGAAGATCCGTCTTCCGTCCAGGATGACGATGTCGGCGGTCTTCCCTTCCTCCAGGCCGCCCAGGCCATCGTGCAGGGCGATCCGGGCGCCCTCCCGGATGCAGCGGACGAACCATTCCCGGGCCGGGATCGGCGCCCAGTCGATCGAGGGCGGTCGCGCCAGGAACCAGCCGAGGCGCAGTTCGGTCCAGATGTCGTTGTCATCGTTGAATGTCGCGCCGTCGGTGCCGAAGGCGAACCGGAGGCCCATCTCACGCATTTTCGTGATGGGCGCGATCCCGCTGGCGAGCTTCAGGTTCTGGGATGGATTGTGGACGATGGCGGCCCCGGCGTCCGCCAACATCCTGATGTCCTCTTCCGAGGGCCAGACATAGTGGGCGAAGCTGACCTCCGGGCCCAGGAAGCCGATCTCATGGAGGTGGGCGGTGAGGCTTCGGCCCATGAGCCTGGGCCCGGACATCATCTGATACCGGGACTCGTCCACGTGGGTCTGGATCCCGGTTCCCGCCTCCGCCGCCTTTTCCTTGACGCGCCTCAGCAGCGGCGCCGATGCCGTCTGGGCCGCCATCGGCGTCAGGAAGATCCGAATGATGTCCCCCCGGCCGTCAAACTCGCCGTAGATGTCGTCGAACACCCGGAAATATTCATTGAGGTCGGGCGGGGCGAGGCGCTCCTGAACCCATGCCCGCTGCGGCGCCGGAAGCCCGTCGAGAAGGGGGCCGTGGTCTCCGTAGACAAAGGCGTTCTGGTCCCGGATGGAGACGCCGAAGGATACGCGGACGCCCGCGTCCAGGTAGGCCCGGATGCAGGGCGGAAGCCCCCACCGGGGGAGATAAGTTGTGATCGCGTGAAAATCCACCACCGTCGTGACGCCGCACCGCTGAAGCTCCAGGGCGGCAAAGAGGGCGCGCAGGTAGACCTCCTCTTCGGTCATCTCGACGCGGTAGCTGCCGTTCATCAGGGGAAGCCAGGTCTCCAGGGGTCTGTCCACCAGCCCGTCCCGGATGTTGTTCCCCACGTGATGGTGGGCGCTGACCAGGCCGGGCATGGCCACGTCGTGATCGAGGGAGCCCAGCGTTTCGTCAAAGGGGCCGCGGGCGGACAACGCCGCATGGGGGCCGACGGCCTCGACCTTGCCTCCATCCACGATGATCGCGCCTTCGCGGATAACGTCTTCGCGGTCCCGGAGCGTCAGGACGCGGTTGGCGCGAATCAGGATTCGGCTCATGGGCGTCTCCGGAGAAAGCGGACGGATTCCCCGGACCTTCTCCCGGCTGTAGGCCCGAGGCTCACGATTCTGAACGTAGGCTCAATACCGTTCGGGCCTTCCTCAAATCCGGTTATACCGGTAAACCTGGGGTGCGGGCACGTCGACCTCCTTCTCCCACGTCTGAAAGTGCCGCCGGATCGCGTCGCGAATCGGGACAAAAAACTCTCGTCTTTCCGCAGACGCTCGTACCTGCGTTGGAGCGTCCCGCGAAGCCTGCCGGCGATTTTCTCCTCATCCACCCGAACGTTTCCTCCATCCCGGAAGACCACCTTTCCGGCGGACAAAATCGTGTGCACGTCCTTGGACCCCTGAGCCCGGTGGAGGAGAAGCATCCAAGGGTCCAGGTCCGGGTGAGAGTCGGGGTGGTCGTAGATGCGCCCGCCGTCCAGCAGGATGATGTCGGTGGTCTTGCCTTCCTCCAGGCTGCCGAGGTTGTCGTTCTGGGCGATCCGGTTGCCCTCCTGGATGCAGCGGGCCACCCATTCCCGGGCGGGGATCGGCTCCCAGTCGATGGTGGGCGTCCGCGTCAGAAACCAGCCCAGACGCATCTCGGTCCAGATGTCGTTGTCGTCGTTGAAGCTTGAGCCGTCCGTACCGACGGCAAACCGCACCCCTGCCTCCCGCATCGTGTGGACGGGGGCGATTCCGCTTGCCAGCTTGAAGTTCTGCGTCGGGTTGTGGACGACCGCCGTCCCCGTGTCGGCGAGCAGGTCGATGTCCTCTTCCGTGGGCCAGACACAGTGGGCGATGCTCACCTTAGGCCCCAGAAATCCGATGTCTCGCAGGTGGGCGAAGAGGCTCTTGCCGTAGATCCTGGGTCCGCACATCATCTGGTACCGGGACTCGACGACGTGAATCTGGATCCCCGTACCCGCCGCTGTCGCCCTTTCCTTGATGCGCTTCAGAAGCGAGTCCGAGGCCGTCTGCGGCCCCATGGGCGAGAAGGAGACCCTGGCCAGGCTCTCCCTGCCATGAAACTCGTCGAAGACCCTGAAGAATTCGTCGTGATCCGGCGGAGCGGTGTGGTCCAACGCCCATTTTCGCTGCGCTTCGGGAAGCGCTTCGAGCAAGGGGCCGTGATCTCCATAGATCAGGAGGTTCTGATCTCGGACGCCGACTCCGAACGTCACACGGATCCCCGCGTCCGGATAGGCCTGGATGCAGGGCGGCAGACCCCACCGGGGGAGATATGGGTTGGAAGCGTGGAAATCCACCACCGTGGTCACACCGCATCGCTGAAGCTCCAGGGCGGACCAGGGGCTACGGACATAGGTCTCCTCTTCGATCATCTCGACCCGGTAGCTCCCGAAGATAAACGGAAGCCACATCTCGAGCGGATAATCCTCCAAGCCGTCCCGCATGTTGTTGCCCGCGTGATGATGAGCGCTGACCAAGCCCGGCATGGCCACGTCGCGCTCCAAGGAGCCCAGTTCTTCATCAAAGGGACCGCGGATGGATAGCAAGTCATGGGGGCCGATGGCCTCGATTGTGCCGTCGGAGAGGGTCACCGCGCCCTTCCGTATGACGTCTTCACGGTCCCGGAGCGTCAGGACGCGGTTGGCGCGGATCAGGATTCGGCTCATGGGCGTCTCCGAAATGCCGAGGATGGATTCGTCCGCCGGCCGGTTCCTGGCGTAGCCCTCCGCATCCGATGAAGGGCGCCGGGCCTGGGGTCCGCAATCGCCTGTCCGGCGGGCGGGGCGGGCTCGACCCGGCCGATCTTAAATCTGGTTGTAGCGATGGAGCTTCGGGTCCGGCACATCGGTCTCCCGTTCCCATACCTGGAAATACTTGTGGATGCCTTCCATGATCGGTTCGAAGAACGGCTTGTCTTTCTTGAACCGCGCGTGCCGGTTTTCCGACAGCCCGGCGAGCCTGCGGCCGATGTCCGCCTCGTCCACGAGGACGTTCTTCCCGTCCCGCCGGACGACCTCGCCCTTGGTGAGGACGGTGTGAACGTCCCTGTGTCCCTGGCACCGGTGGAGGAGGACCGTCCAGGGATCGAGGTCCGGATGGGAAGCCGGGTCGTCGAAGACGCGCCGGCCGTCCAGGACGGTGATGTCGGCGGTCTTGCCTTCCTCCAGGCTGCCCAGGCCATCGTGTATGGCGATCCGGTTGCCCTCCTGGATGCACCGGGCGAGCCATTCCCGGGCGGGGACCGGCTCCCAGTCGATCGAGGGCGGTCGCGCCAGGAACCAGCCCAGGCGCATTTCGGTCCAGATGTCATTGTCGTCGTTGAAGGCGGCGCCGTCCGTCCCCATGGCGAACCGGACTCCCTCCCTGCGCATCACGAAGACAGGTGCGATCCCGCTGAACAATTTGAGGTTCGACGTTGGACAATGGACGATGGCCGTTCCGGTGTCGGCGATCATCCGAATATCCTCTTCCGGCGGCCAAACGAAATGGGCGAAGCTGACTTCCGGACCCAGGAAGCCGATTGCCTGGAGGTGAGAAGCCACGCTCTTGCCCAACTGTCTCGGTCCATACATCATCTCATACCGGGATTCGGCGACATGAATCTGGATGCCGGTCCCCGCCTCGGCCGCCTTTTTCTTGATGCGCTTCAGCAGGCCGTCGGATGCCCACTCTACGCCCAAAGGGGTGAGGAAGATCCGAATGAGGCCGTCCTTGCCGTTGAACTCACCGTAGATGTCGTCGAAGACCCGGAAGTATTCATCCAGGTCCGGAGGCGCCAGGAATGCTTCCGCCCACTCCCGTTGGGACGCCGGCAGGCCCATGAGGAAAGGCCCGTGGTCTCCATAGACGAAGGGGTTCTGATCCCCCATCGAAACGCCGAACGACATTCGAACTCCGGCATCCAGGTATGCCTGGATGGCGGCCGGCAGCCCCCACCGGGGCAGGTGCGGGCTGGTCGCGGGAAAATCCACCACCGTGGTCACACCGGACCGCTGGAGTTCCAGGGCGGACCAGAGGGTGTACAGGTAGGTCTCCTCTTCGGTCATTTCCGCGCGATAACTCCCGAAGATCAGCGGGAGCCACCTCTCCAGAGGCAAATCTCGCAGCCCGTCGCGGATGCTGTTCCCCGCATGATGGTGGGCGCTGACCAGGCCGGGCATGGCCACGTCGTGATCGAGGGAGCCCAGCGTTTCGTCAAAGGGGCCGCGGGCGGACAACGCGTCGTGGGGGCCGACGGCCTCGACCTTGCCTCCATCCACGATGACCGCGCCTTCGCGGATAACGTCTTCGCGGTCCCGGAGCGTCAGGACGCGGTTGGCGCGAATCAGGATTCGGCTCATGGGCGTCTCCGGAATCTTGTGAAGGACATCATTCGGAGCAATCGAGTGCGGTCACTTCCGCTGACCGATGGGCCGGGCGTCCCGCCCGGCCCCATGGCCCAAGCATCACCGTTCGAGCCGCGGGGATGACTCATCTGAAGAAGCCATCAGATCTGGTTGTAGCGATGGAGCTTCGGATCCGGCACATCGGTCTCCCGTTCCCAGACCTGGAAGTGCTTACGGATTGCCTCCTGGATCGGCTTGAAGAATGGCCGGTCCTTCTGGAGCCGCGCGTGCCGGTCCTCGAGCAGGCCGGCGAGCCTGCGGCCGATGTCCGCCTCGTCCACGAGGACGTTCTTCCCGTCCCGCCGGACGACCTCGCCCTTGGTGAGGACGGTGTGAACGTCCCGGTGTCCCTGGCACCTGTGGAGGAGGACCGTCCACGGGTCCAGGTCCGGATGGGAAGCCGGGTCGTCGAAGACGCGCCGGCCGTCCAGGATGGTGATGTCCGCGGTCTTGCCTTCCTCCAGGCTGCCCAGGCCGTCGTGCATGGCGATCCGGTTGCCCTCCTGGATGCACCGGGTGAGCCATTCCTTGGCCGGGATCGGCTCCCAGTCGATCGAGGGCGGCCGCGCCAGGAACCAGCCCATGCGCAACTCGGTCCACAGGTCGTTGTCGTCGTTGAAGCTCGAGCCGTCGGTGCCGAAGGCGAACCGGAGGCCCATCTCCCGCATCGTCGTGATCGGGCAGATCCCGCTGGCCAGCTTGGCGTTCTGGGTGGGGTTGTGGGTGATGGCCGTTCCGGTGTCCACGAGGATTTGGATGTCCTCCCGGGTCGGCCAGATGCAGTGGGCGAAGCTGACCTCCGGGCCGAGGAAGCCGATGTCGTTCAGGTGGCCGATCGCGCTCATCCCCAGCAGTTTGGGGCCGTACATCATCTGATAGCGCGATTCGACGACGTGGATCTGAAGACCCGTCCCCAGCTCATTGGCCTTCTTCTTGGCGCGCTTCAGCAGCTCGTCCGAGGTCCACTGGACGCCCAGGGGCGTGACGAAAACCCGGACGGTGTCGTTCTTGCCGTTGAACTCGGCGTGCACGTCATCCACGACCCGGAAGTATTCGTCCAGATCGGGCGCGCCCATGAACCCTTCCGCCCACTCCCGCTGGGCCTGGGGCAGCCCGTTGAGGAAGGCTGTGTGATCGCCGTATACGAAGGGATTCTGGTCCCGCATCGAAACGCCGAACGAAACGCGGATGCCCGCGTCGAGGTACGCCTGGATGCAGGGCGGGAACCCCCACCGGGGGAGGTTCATCGAGGGCGCGTGGAAATCCACCACCGTGGTGACGCCGCACCGCTGAAGCTCCAGGGCGGACCAGAGGCTGCGCAGGTAGGTCTCCTCCTCGGTCATCCCGACGCGATAGCTTCCGAAGATGAGCGGAACCCACATCTCCAAGGGGACATCCAACAGACCGTCGCGGACGTTGTTTCCCGCGTGATGGTGGGCGCTGACCAAGCCGGGAATGATGACGTCGTGGTCGAGGGAGCCCAACTCTTCGTCAAAGGGGCCGCGGGAGGACAGGTCGTCGTGGGCGCCGACCGCTTCGATCGCGCCGTCGGCCACGATCACCGCGCCCTTGCGAATGAGGTCGTCGCCGTTCTGAAGCGTCAGGACGCGGTCGCCTCGGATGAGGATTCGGCTCATTGGAATCTCCAGTCAGGGAAGGTCAAACGGGATTCGGGTCGCAAATTTCGACGCCCGAATTCTCCCTCATGCCGTTGAAGGGTGTCAAATGGAGGGGGGGCGGCGGTTCTTGCGCCGCGCCGGCCCCCGACCCGGATTCATAGGACCTCGACATCGATATCCCTCCAACGATACATTCACCCCTGACCGGGAAGGTCCGGATTGAGGGGAGGTTTCTCCCCGGATGAATTTTTCTCACGACACGAAAGAGGAGATTGGAGATGCCGAAGGAGGTGCTTTGTCCGAGAAACCTGAGCTTTCTGCCCA
>JASLXW010000629.1 GCA_030740135.1 Nitrospinota bacterium | reverse complement strand
GTTGATGGGTTTCCCGAATTTTTCACCATGAAGTCGAAACTACGGCAAGCATCCGCACATATCATCTCGTCTCGAAGAGTTTGAGAGGTTTCTGCATGCATGGCTATCACGGAAAGATCCTGCACGTTGACCTGACCGGAAGAAGCAGCCGGATCGAGGAATTTGACGAAGCCTTTGCGCGAAAATATCTCGGAGGAAACGGCTTCGCCGCCCGGCTCCTTTGGGATCACGCCAAGCCCGGCGTGGACCCCTTGTCTCCGGAAAACTCGATTTGCTTCGCCGTGGGGCCCTACACGGACACCGCCGTACCCAGCGCGAGCCGGGCCTGCATCGGGTCCAAGAGCCCGCTGACGGATCTTTTTTTCGACAGCACCTTCGGCGGATCCTGGCCGACGACACTCAAGCGGACCGGGTTTGACGCCATCGTCCTCCATGGCCGCGCCGACGCGCCTGTCTACCTTTTCCTCGACGAGGCGGGCCTTCATTTCCGTGACGCGGGAGACCTTTGGGGCAGGTGGATCCGGGAAAGCTGCGACGTGATCAGTGAGCGCGAGGGCAAGGCGGACGTCATCGCCATCGGCCCGGCGGGCGAGAACGGCGTCCGCTTCGCGGCGTTGGCCCACACCTGGCGGAAAAGCCGCGACGGGATCAGCGGCCGGGGGGGGATGGCGGCCGTACTCGGCAGCAAGAACGTCAAGGCCATCGCCGTGAGGGGAAAGGCGAAATTTTCGCTTGCCGACCCCAAGGCGCTCCGCGAGTACGTCAACAGCACGACCGCAGACGTGCGCGAGGGGACCGCCGCCCTCCACAAATACGGCACGCCCATCCTGGTCAACATGATCAACAAGATGGGCGCGCTCGGCACCATGAACCTGCAGAAAGAGATTTTTGAAAACTGCGACCTCATCAGCGGCGAGTCGATGCTCGAGAACTTCCTCGACAAGGACACCACCTGCCTGAAGTGTCCCGTCGCCTGCGGGAAGGATTACTTGATAAGGGGGGGGGATTTCGACGGCGTTCGCTGGAAGATGCCCGAGTACGAGACCATCTTCGCCTTGGGCACAATGCTCAACATCGGCGATCCGGGCGCTCTCCTTCGTGCCAACCAGCTCTGTGACGAGCTCGGCCTGGACACCATCTCCGCCGGCGTCACGATTGCCCTCGCCTATGAATGCTTCGACCGGGGGCTCCTCACGAAAAAGGACGTCGGCCACGATCTCCCCTGGGGAGACGCGAACACCATGCTCCGCCTCCTCGAGGACACCGCCCACCGGCGCGGCTTCGGGGCCCGGATCGCCGAGGGCGGAGTGCGCCTGGCCGACGCCATCGGGGGAGAGGCGCCCGAAATGCTCTATGCGGCGCGGGGCCTCGAACTGCCTGCCCACAGCGCGCGCGCCCTGAAAGGGATGTCCATCGGCTACGCCACGGGTACGCGGGGGGGCAGCCATCATGACACCCGCCCGACCCTCCAATACGCCTCGGACCACGACAACACCTCACTAGAGGGCAAGCCCGGCTTCGCGATCCGCTCCCAGAACTATACTGCGCTCGGCGACTCCATCACCATGTGCCGCTTTACGAGCGAGCGCGGGTACGGCGCGATAGTGAATGAAAAATTCGCCCAAATGCTGAATTGGATCACCGGCTGGGATACCACGACGGAAGAGCTCGAAAAGTTGGGCGAGCGGATCTGCAACCTTGAGCGGCTCTATTTGGCCCGCGAAGGAGTGGACCGAAAGCGCGACATGCTTCCCCACCGGGTCATGCACAATCCCATCCCGGAAGGACCCCATAAGGGAATGCTCTGCCCGCCCGAAGAACTCGAGCGGATGAAGGACGAGTATTACGCCCTTCGCGGATGGGATGAGGAGGGATCCCCCTCCAGCGATACCCTGCAACGGCTGGAGCTTGTCGAGTTCGCGGAAGGACG
>JASLXW010000628.1 GCA_030740135.1 Nitrospinota bacterium | reverse complement strand
GGACCGTAGAGCCTCTCGATTGAGCGGATGGTTCTGAAAACAGACCTTGAATCTGTGGTAAATTGGGGAGCCTTGTTAACACACAAGGACCACAGCTTTGCTAAACCGTGGCCATCCAGGAAATCCCGGTTTAGAATAGAGACAGACTCGCACCTCATTTTCCGGGTCTGGATTCGTGATGGGTTCATGGCTGGACAAAAAGGGTCGTGCGGTTCGTCTTCTATCCCTCCTTCTTTGCGTTTTGCCCATTTTTTCGACCAAGCCGGCCCCGGGCGCCGAGGGTGATTTACCCGGACGGGAACCCCTGCGACCGATCGCCGTCCGCGCTGAGAAGGAGCCTGCCGCGTCTCCGAAGCCCAATCCGGGGGGCGGCGGGTTGTCCGATTTCATCGAGTTTTTTCCTCGCCATCTGCTCAAGGGCGCCCGCGAGTCCTTCTCGCTGAAGAACCTCGTGATTCTGGCCCTTGCCGGCGCCGAGACGGGCGCGCTGTTGACCGCGGATGACGACATCAGAGAATATTTCCGCGAAGAGCGGCCGATCGGACGAACAGCGGAGGACGCGGGGACCACGCTGGGATCCCCGGAAGTCCTGTTCGGCCTGGCGGGAGCGACATTCCTTTTGGGGGAAATCACCAAGAGCCCAAGGATTCGCGCTCAGGGGGAGACGGCGTTGGAATCCCTCGCGATTGTGGGAACCGTCACGGCGCTCCTCAAGGTGACGACACAAAGGGAGCGGCCGGACGGCAGCAACAGCCTCTCCTTTCCCTCCCTCCACGCAGCCGGCTCCTTCGCGGCGGCTGCTTCCCTCTATGAGACCTATGGATTGCGCGTGAGCATCCCGGCGTTTCTCACCGCGACGTTCACCTCCGTGGCCAGGGTTCAGGAAGACAAACATTTCCTCTCCGACACCATTTTCGGAGGTGTCCTGGGAACGATCGTAGGCTTGGCGGTGGGCAAGTTGCATAAAGCCAAGAACGGCTGGGGCGTCCTTGTTGTTCCCCACGTCAAAGGGGATGAATACGGGATGCGACTGAGTTTCCGGTTTTAGGCCGCAGGCTGAGCGAGCCCACCGTGTGTGATTGAGGCCCCGAATCCCTCCTTGGCGTTTGCCCTGTCCGGGGGTGAGGCGGGACCGGATTGGTTCGGCGAAGGAAATTCGGGGTTCAAGACGTGACCCCGGACGTCTCCCCAGAAGGATTGGGGACAGCGAGACCAAGCCATCCGCGAGGCCCATTTCCGCTATGGCTCTATCTTAATCGGAAATCCCCAGACACTTAGGCCTGCACTACACGACGATCAGCAAAATCGTCAACCGGGGAGAGTCGAAAACTGATAATTCAAGACCTGACCCCATCTTCTTGCACGGCGCGATTTACGACGTGTCTTTCCAGGGGAATCCCCGTCCCCCGATAGATGAAGACGGCGCGGATCGTCGTTCACCCCTTTCGACCCTTCGGGAGGTCGTCAGCGATTCGACTTGCGGGCGTCTGTTGGGGGTGGAGTCAACCGACTCTCGCCCCGCCCCTGCTTGTCGGCCTGCCGGCGGGCGCCGTTGCATCGAAGGTGCACTCCGCCCCCAGCCAAAACCCTGCGAGAAATGCGGGTTAACCGCCGTCATGGCCGAGCGGGGCATGGGCTTGGATGATCATTCAAGACCCGCCCCCGGTCATTCTTCATTCTGCTTCAGCCAGCAGCGCGCGATCTCGTCCCTGCGGGCGAACCAGACCCCCGGGAACCCCTTGACGTACCGGATGAAATCCTCGAACGCCCGGGCGCGGCCCGGCCGGCCCGTGACGTAGGGGTGCACCCCGTAGGTCATCATCTGGGGGAAGTTCTCACCTTCATCGTAGAGCTGGTCGAAATCGGCCCGGAGCCAATCGAGGGTTTCGGCGGGCGTCAGGGGCGGGTCGCCGTAGAGATAAAACCGATAGT
>JASLXW010000627.1:1632-1951 GCA_030740135.1 Nitrospinota bacterium | reverse complement strand
CTGTGATCGAACCAATTCCCGCAATCACCAACAAAAAAGCACCGTCACTTCCACTTGTAGCCAAGGGGGATGGCGATCGGTTGAAACCAGCCCCTCACGTCATTGTGACGGCCGAGGTCCCAATCGGAGGGCGGGTCGACGGTGACCGTTACCCGGTAGTTCCCCTTGCGCGGCAACCGGACGTTGACCCCGTAGTGAAGGCCCGGCTCGTGAGTGTGCGCCAGGGGGTGAAGCCGGGCCTGAATGCTCTCCGTGCCCTTCTCGTAGGTGAAAATCACGACGACCCCCAGATAGGGGAAAAAGGCGCCCGGGACACCAC
>JASLXW010000627.1:0-1622 GCA_030740135.1 Nitrospinota bacterium | reverse complement strand
GCAATAACCTCGACATGATGGGTCGCGACGTCCACGGGCATTGTGAGGGCGACCGGAACGCTCCCTTCGGGTTCTTCCATCACAACGCTTATATCCAGTCCGTGCCTTGAGAACCGACCCAACGTTTCGGCGAACGCGCCCGTCGGCGCCGCCACCTCCCACATCAAGAGCGCTGCTACGGATAAACCTCCACAAATCCTCAAAACGGACATCCGCTTCCTCTTCGGCGTACTTACTAACACGGCCCTTTCCTCCCGGTGTCTAAGGTTCCGATCGCTCCCGACCCCCTTCACACAATAAAAAGCCAGGGAGATTACCATCTCGGGTAACTTCCCTGGCTGACTTCCTCGGTCCCCAATCTCGCGATTCCGAACCAAATGGCTGGCTAGGTAATGCCGATCACCTTCTCTTTATGTAAATTCACTTCGTGAGCAGAAGCTTCCCCTGCCTTGTTACCTGAAGCCGATAGACCTCTCCGCGGTGAAGAAGGTTGACGCTTTTATTTCCCCTCAAAATTTTCTCGACATTCAAGGCCAGATTGCTCAGAAGCGCGCCTTCTCGCTGACCCGTCTTTCCGAACGAAGTGAGGAATCTGAACCAGCCGATCCGCCCCCGACGACTAGACCAAAGGGTGGTGAGAAATGCAAGCTCACCGGGATGTGGCCGGGCTTCGGAGAGATCCGTCTATTTCTCGAAAATCGCAACGCAGCGGACCCATCCGGCGCTCGCCCGGGTGATCTTCACGGGGAACGCCGCCACCTTGAAGCCATAGGGCCTGGGAAGCTTGTCCAGATTGGCCAGCTTTTCGATGTGGGTATACGAGCGCCTGCGCCCCAGGAAGTGAGACGGCCAAAGGGCCGACTGATCGCCCGCTTGGTAGTCCGTCGCCATGTCTTTGAAGGGCCGATCAAAGCCATAGGCGTCGATCCCCATCACCTTGACCCCTTTCTGGATGAGACGGGCGGTGGCCTCGGCGCTCATCCCCGGATGCGCGTTGGGGTATTCCGGGGTGTTCCACTTCTTGTAGGCATCGGTCCGGATCAGGACGATGACGCCCGGGCCGATCTTCGCCCTCAACTTCCCTTCCGCCTCCCTGACGTCTTCCCGCGTGATGGATTCCCCGGCCTTCTTGTGATGCAGGTCGAGAACGAGGCCGTCGCCGTAGAACAAATCGAGAGGCATCCGGTCGATCGTCCGGCTGGGCCTCCCGCCAGAGGTCGGCCCGAAGTGCCAGGGGGCGTCCACATGCGTTCCGGTATGCGTCGTGAGGTTGATCCGCTCCGAGGCCAGAGCCATCCCTTCGGGGAATTCCCGGGTTGCCAATCCATACGGTTTTCCCAGCCTCCGGGTCCCGTCCACGTGATCCGTGTACTGGATCTCGGGCGGAAAGGGCTCGTAAGCGAAATTCTCAATGGGAAGACTGAGGTCATAGATTCGAGGTCCACCTGCCTTCTTCGCCATGGCGCGGTCTCCTGGCCCAAAACTGTCCTTTCGTAGAATCCCTCCGCCAGACGACAGGATGGAATCACCGCTCCCGCTGGCTTCAACCGGGATTTCCCAGATGACCACCTTTAGCCATCCTGCGGTCCTCGTGTGACATGAAAGTATCCCAGTTTACCACA
>JASLXW010000626.1 GCA_030740135.1 Nitrospinota bacterium | reverse complement strand
CGAGTCCCCCCAATCAAAAATCAAAACCCAAAAATCAAAAATATCCTCTGGCTCATGGCCGATCAGATGCGTGGCGACCATGCCGGATTTGCCGGCCATTCGTACGTGCAGACGCCGCATCTCGACCGGCTTGCAAGCCGCGGCGCCGTTTTCGAGCAGGTCTTCGCGCAGGCGCCAATCTGCGGACCCAGCCGGGCGTGCATTTTCAGCGGGCGGTATGTTCATGAACACGGCGTCTGGTGGAACGGGGTTCCCATTCGTAAGGATGAGCCGCTTCTACCGGAGATTTTTCGCGATGCCGGGTACCGGACCACCATGGCCGGCAAGCTTCACCTTGCCCCCGCGCAGCGGAGCTTCGGATTTGAGCATCGGGAGCTTCACGAGGAACTCCTGCTCGATGAGCTCGATCTCGACGCCTACGAGAACTTTCTCGCCGGCCGCGCCGGTCCCGAGGAGTCAACGGAGTGGTTCAACACGACCAGCGGTGTCGGCGTTTGCGGCATGGACGCCGGCCTGGAGGAAACATTTTGGGTTGCGGACAATACCTGCGCGCTGCTGGAGGAGGCGGGCGCCGATCCGTTTTTCCATTACGCATCTTTCGTCCGGCCTCACAGTCCGTACAATCCGCTACCCGAGTTCCTGGATCTCTACCGCGGCGCGGCGGTTGATGCGCCACCGTTTTCAACGGGGGAATGGGAGCAGGTGCCTCCACGGGTTCGCGCAACCGCGGAGTCGTGGGGATGGGACGAATTGAAGCCGAAAGACTTCCAAGAGGTTCGCCGGCACTACGCGGCTCTCTGCAGCCAGGTGGATGCGGGGGTAGGAAAAATCCTCCAGACCTTGGAAGCCACCGGGCTCGCAGACAGCACGCTGGTTGTCTTCATGAGCGACCACGGGGACTTCATCGGAGAGCATGGACTTCTATACAAGGAGCATCTCGACGACGGGGCATTGCATGTGCCCCTGGTCATTGCGGAACCGGGTCGCCGGAGACCGATGCGGTACGCCGGGTTGGTGGAGACGATTGACGTAATGCCCACGGTTCTCGAATTGGCGGGGGTGCCGGATCCCTCTCCGGGTTCCGGGCGGAGCCTCGTTCCGGTCCTGGAGAATCCCGCGCGCGTGCATCGGCAACACGTACTGAGTGAGTGGGTTACGCACTGCGTGAACGAGAATGGAAAGCAGGTCCGGGAAGCCTGCGTGGACCCGTGTGTGACGAGCGTACGCACGGACCAGTGGAAGTATATGCACTACCACGGCGAGCCGGGGGAGCTGTACGACCTGGCGGCGGATCCGCTCGAGCTCATGAACCGGTTCGGGGAGGAAAAAACTCAAAGCGTCGTACGGGACCTCCGCAACCGGATGCCGCGGCATCTGTTGGAGGCTTCGGCGCTGCCCGATCGCGGCAAGGGTAATCCATACTTCCAGCGGCGCCTGAATACCACCGATTGAAGGTTGCATTCCTCCTCTGCCCGCACCATAAGGGAGGCATTGCCATCCCAGAGGGAGCACAGTGACATGAGCGTCAGCGAGATCGAACAGCAGGGCGGATACAACGACACCTACTCCGTTGTCGCCGCGGTGAAGCGCGAACATCTACAAGCGGGCTGAATTGGATGGATTCTGTCGAAACCTACTTCGTAACCTGGGACGAGCCGGGCCGCAGCGCCGATGATTCGATGCCGTTGGGGAACGGCGACATCGGGCTGAACGCCTGGACCGAGGCGAACGGCGATCTTGTCTTCTATATCGGGAAGACGGACAGCTGGGATGAGTACGGCCGCCTGCTGAAAGTCGGCCGGATTCGCGTGTCGCTGGATCCGGCCCCGTCCGGCGCCTTCTCCCAGACATTGACGGTCAAGGACGCGACCCTGGAAGTCCAGTGGGGAGAGGCCCGGTTCCGGCTGTGGGTCGACGCGAATCGCCCGTTGATCCAACTGGAAGCGAATTCGCCGGAT
>JASLXW010000625.1 GCA_030740135.1 Nitrospinota bacterium | reverse complement strand
CACGGGCCCATCAAATCCAGGGCAAACAGCTCTCCTTCAACAACATCATAGACTCCGACGCCGCTCTGCGCTCCATCCTGGAGTTCTCGGAAACGGCGGCAGTCGCCATCAAGCACACCAATCCCTGCGGCGCCGCGGTCTCGAAAGTCTCCCTAGCGGATGCCTTCCGCAAAGCCCGCGCCTCGGACCCCGTTTCCATCTTCGGAGGCGTCATTGCCCTGAATCGACCCGTAGATGAAGAAACCGCCAAGGAACTCAAGGAAATTTTTCTGGAAATCGTTATCGGCCCCTCCTACACGCCGGCGGCGAAGGCCGTCCTTTCTTCGGCCAAGAGACTTTTGAATATCCGCCTCCTCGAGGTCGACATGGAAGAACCACACGGCGGCGGTCAAGACCTGCGCCGCGTCCGCGGCGGGTTGCTGGCCCAGGACTGGGACACGGCCACCACGGACGTCAAGAGTTGCAAGGTCGTCACGAAACGAAAACCAACGGAGGAGGAATACCAGGCCCTGGATTTCGCCTGGCGCATCTGCCGAAACGTAAAGTCCAATGCCATCGTGTTTGCCTCCCCGAATCAGCTTTTGGGAGTGGGCGCGGGCCAGATGAGCCGGGTCGATTCCGCCAAACTGGCGGCCATGCGTGCCCAAATCCACAACCTCGACCTCAAAGGTTCCGCCGTGGCATCCGACGCCTTCTATCCCTTCCGCGACGGTGTGGATGAAGCGGCAAAGGCGGGGGCCGCGTCCGTCATCCAGCCTGGCGGCTCGATTCGGGATGAAGAGGTCATTGCCGCTGCCGACGAGCACGGCATCGCTATGCTCTTTACCGGCATCCGGCATTTCAGACATTGATATCGTCCTTCGTGTTCGTGATTCGTGGTCTTAAGACAAGCACGATACCCGGGCATGAGCAACGATTAAACAATCTACATGAAAATTCTAGTGGTCGGCAGCGGGGGGCGGGAACACGCCCTAGTCTGGAAGCTCAATCAGAGTCCAAAAGCAGAAAAAATATACTGCGCCCCGGGCAACGCCGGCATCGGCGAAATAGCCGAGCTGATCCCCATAGGACCGGAACAAATCGAAGACCTCAGCGACTTCGCCGAAAAGGAAAAAATCGACTTGACCGTTGTGGGTCCCGAGCTTCCCTTGACTCTGGGTATCGTGGATCTCTTCGTAAAAAAGGGGCTGAGAATTTTCGGTCCTGATTGCAGTGCGGCACAACTGGAAGGGAGCAAAGCCTTTGCCAAGGAACTCATGGAGGAGAACCGCATCCCCACGGCGCCCTTCTCCATCTTTACCGACCCTGCTTCAGCTCTACGGCATGTCGCTAAACTTTCATCATGCGTCGTCAAGGCCGATGGTCTGGCCGGCGGCAAGGGGGTCATCATCTGCTCCGGGCGGAAGAAGGCCGAGGCCGCCGTCGCAGAGATCATGGAGCGGAGGTCTTTCGGCGCCGCCGGTGAGAAGGTGGTGATTGAAGAATTGCTCGAAGGGGAAGAGGCGTCCTTCATGGCGCTGGTGGACGGGGAGCATATTCTCCCCCTTGCCTCCTCGCAGGACCACAAGTGTATTTTCGACGGTGACCGTGGACCCAACACCGGAGGCATGGGGGCCTATTCTCCCGCACCGGTGGTCGACCCCGGCCGCTATCGGAGCATTGTCGACGGGATCCTCAAGCCTTTGCTCGCCGGACTGAAAATGAAAGGGATCTGCTACCGAGGCTTACTCTATGTCGGCTTGATGATAACCCGAGACGGTCCCAAGGTTCTCGAGTTCAACGCCAGGTTCGGCGATCCCGAGTGCCAGCCGGTGCTGATGCGGCTCAAGGGCGACCTGCTTCCGCTTCTGGAGGCCTCCGTCGACGGCACACTGGACAAGGTCGAGGCCCAATGGGAGGAAGGCGCCTCCGTTTGCATCGTCCTGTGCGCAGGGGGATACCCCGGGCCCTATGAGAAAAGAAAAGA
>JASLXW010000624.1 GCA_030740135.1 Nitrospinota bacterium | reverse complement strand
GCGCCGAACTTGACCGGCTTGTGCGTCATCTTCTGGGCGGTCTTCCAGAGCGGTCCGTATTCCAGCGGCCCCCGGCCGACCTTCTCGGTCACGATGGGAAGCATCCGGGCCTCGAGAAGCTCGTAAAGCAATTCCCCGGGGGCCGTCCCGCCCCAATGTGTGTGCCGGGTGGTGTGGTCGTAGCCCGTCATGCCGCGGATGCGTTGGGCGGGATAGGTCACCCACGAGCGCCCGCCCACGTCGGTGTCGAACCGGCAGTCCCCGTCCGTCAGGATGTCGAGCCCCGCCCGCTCCTGGTCCCGGAGGAAGCACGACACGGCATCGTTGTACTGCTCGCGGAAAACGCTCTCCGCCATGGCCAGCCGGAAAGGTTTATCCCCCAGCGGGGCGGTGAACCACGACGGACGCGGCAAAGATCCCGTAATTGTCGTTGCCAGAGGCATATCTTTGGTGACCTTGATCATTCGCGTTCTCTCTTGGCGCCTTAGTCGTAGGCAATCCCTATTTTTCCGCTTCTCTCTGTGAGAGGTTCAGCCCCATTCTCTCGCGACCCTTTCCATGACCCGTTCTGCGATAGACAAGCACCGCCGACAGAGGGCTTCATTCGGTGCGAATTCCGGAAGAGCCTCTCCCAGCGGATACTTGGACGGGAGGTAAATAGAATCCAGAAGATGACAATCATCCTCGGAGAAGGAGACATCGAGCTCCTCATCCATGAGCGGGGTCGGGAACTCCAGAATGCTGTGTGTTCTTCGGAGAGAAAGCCCGCGATCTACGACCAAGGCCTTCAGGCCTTATCCCACCGCCTGCTGGACGTTTTGCAGGCATGGATTGAAATCCCTGCTGGAAAGAAGGATGCGCGCCGCTTCCAGGTTTTCATCAGCATATCACAGCCATGACTCAGCCCGCTCGCTCATACACCGTTTCCCCGCGCTCAACCTCTCTCAGAAACGAATCGCTGGAAACTCCGGACCTCAGTGGAAAGATATCCAGTGGGATTTTGTGGGCCAGCGGGCTGGTGATCCTACGATACTTCATAGCCAAAAGGAGATACGCCTCCTGGCTGTCCTGGAACACGGCGACGTCCATGTCGTGGGGCTCAGCCGAATCAAGGAATGACCAGAAAATGACAATCCGGCGGACCTACGGCTCCCGGAAAAGGCGATCCACCAGCTCTTTCTTCAATGTTCCTTTTGGCGCTTTGTCACGCGGATTTTCCAGCGAGTCAGTTGCAAGGCCGGGTTTTGACCAACGGGACCGGAACGTTCAGAGGGTTTCCCGAATCACCGTTCGGCGCCCGGTCTCTATTGCGTATTCTCATCCCGACTCGGAAACACCCAGCCGTCAATCCGTATCAACCAGTACGAACCGGGGGTCTTCGGCGAGGCAGTCGGCCTCCGGGAGGCCGAGCTCTTTCCGCACGATGTTGCCCCCCCGGACAATGGCCGCCATCTTGTAGAAAGCGTGGCGGCGGCTCATCCCCTCCCGGCCGAACCCGCAATCCGACGACAGAATCAGTCGCTCGGGCGGGATGTGCTTCAGGGCCTCGCGCACCATCCGGGCGACCTTCTCGGGCGTCTCGATCTGAAGGAGCCGGTGATTCACGACGCCGATGGCGACCTTCTTCTCGGTGACGGCCCGGCCGATTTCCTCGAACTCCCACTCGGGCGAGCCGGCGCACTCGAAGGTGATTACATCGGCGTCGAGCCGGTTCAAATTCTCCAGGGAACCCGTGTAATTTTGTTCGCCCTGCCCATAAAAACGCTGGGAGGCGGGGCTCCCCCAACAGGTGTGACACCAGACCTCCGCCAAGCCTTCCAGTTCCCACACTGTCCGATTGAACGCTTCGAGGAAGGCCTCGACGTCCACTCCCCGGTAATCGCCGCCGGGAAGGATGCGATGGACGACCGGTTCTTCCATCTGAATGATCGGGCAGCCGGCTTTAGCCAGGTCCAGAAGCTCCTGATTGAGAACTTCGGCGAG
>JASLXW010000623.1 GCA_030740135.1 Nitrospinota bacterium | reverse complement strand
ACCACATCTGGCATAAGCGGGAGATCTTTGACCTCATCCCCCATGAGCCCCGCATCCTGCGTCCGGCCAATTACCCGTCAGGGGCCCCCGGGCGAGGCGCTGAAATCTTTGAAACCTCGAACGGGGTTCGGGTCGGCGTATTGAACCTGATGGGCCGCGTGTTCATCCCCTTCGGCCTGGACTGTCCGTTTCGCGCCGCTTCGGAACACGTCGATAAACTTCGCGAGGAGACGACAGTCATCCTTGTGGATATGCATGCGGAAGCCACTTCGGAAAAAGTCGCGATGGGGTGGTTTTTGGACGGCCAGGTGTCGGCGGTCCTGGGGACCCATACCCATGTCCAGACCGCCGACGAGCGGATCCTTCCCGGCGGAACGGCTTACCTCTCGGACGTGGGAATGACGGGACCCTGGACCTCAGTCATCGGCGTAAAGCGGGAGCCGGTGATCGAACGATTTCTGACCGGACTTCCGAAGCGGTTTGAACCCGCCTCCGGACCGGCTCAGCTCAACGCCGCCTTCATGACGGTCGATAGCGCTTCGGGCAGGGCCTTGACGATCGAGCGCGTCCGCATCGAAGAACCCGCGCCGGCGTAGCGCGGGGCCATCTCTCCGCAAATGGGGCGGGCCTCTTGTCCCGGGATCGGCCGACCCTCCAATCAGCGGAGGGCCTCAGGCGTAAACCGTGAAACCGCGCCGGATGACTTTCACGCCCAGATCATCCGCGACCATTTTCTCCAGCTTATCCACATCCAACATCAGCGGCTTGTCGGGAATGATCACCGAGACATCCGGTACGAAGTTCTTCGATTCCCGGATAAACCACAGGACACTCTCGAAGGCTTCATCGCCCGACTCGGGCGCCGCCACCTTCATGTAGTCCTCCGCCGACCCGGCGTGGAGTGAGATCCGGAGATGATCGACCAAACCCTGAAGCTCGGGCAGGACATTCCGGCCATGGATCAGGTTTCCCTGACCATTGGTCACCACCCGCACCGTTCCCCCCGCCTCTTTGAGTCTGCCCGCAATCTCCTTCAGGATGTCCAGCCGCACCAAAGGTTCTCCATAACCGCTGAATGTCACCATTTGCCGGATATCGCCGAAAGCCTGGAGCGCCTCCCAGATTTCATCCGGTTCCGGGTCGCTGTCCAGCTTCAAGTTGTGTCCGCAAAGGTAGTCGGAGGAAAGGCGCGGGCAATAAAAGCAATTGTTGGTGCAGGTGTAAGTCAGATTCAGGTGCAGACCGCCGTGAACCTTGTACACCATTTGGGGTGCCGCGTTCACCGACGGGATGCCGAAAAGCGCATGGGCGTTGTAGCTGGTGATCCTGGCCAGGTCCTCAATCACCACGCCCGACAACTCGGCGATTTTCTCCCCGACGTGAACGACCATCGCCGGCTCATTCGGTCTTTGTCCTCGAAAGGGCGCGGGGGTGAGGTAGGGGGCGTCGGTCTCGATCAGAAGGCGCTCTAAAGGGATTTCCCGAGCGGTTTCCTGAAGTTCGGTGGACTTGGCGAACGTGACCGGACCGGCCAGAGAAATGTAGAAGTCCAGGTCCAGATAATCCTCAACCTCGCGCGGGCCTCCGGTGAAGCAATGGATCACGCCACGGGCCTCCCAGGCGTTCTCTTCCCGAAGAATCCGGATGAGATCCTCATGGGCCTCCCGTTCATGAAGGACCAACGGCCGGTTCACCTTCTTGGCGATGCGGATCTGGTTCTTGAGCACCTCTTCTTGCTGCTCGGGCGGAGAATGCGTCCGGTAATAATCCAGCCCCACCTCGCCGATGGCCACCACCTTCGGTTTTCCGGCCAGCTTCGTGAGGGTTGAGAAAGTCCGACGGCCCGCCTTCTTGGCTTCATGGGGATGGATGCCGATCCCCGCGAAAACGGAATCCAGCGACTCGGCAAGATCGACGGCCTTCCTGCTGCTGAGAATGTCGGAGCCCAGGGTCACCATGAAATGGACGCCCGCCTGCCTCGCGC
>JASLXW010000622.1 GCA_030740135.1 Nitrospinota bacterium | reverse complement strand
CCGGGCTCCCGTCCGACAAGAGAAATATTGGGACCTCAATCGTGTAAAGCCCATGAGTAGCTCCTCCCCATCCCCCCCTCTCTCCAAGGGCCGTCCGCCGGCCTGTCCGAATCCATCGAATCACACCTCTCCTTTCCACCCTTGGCATGAATCTGCGTATTCTTTAGACTCTCAGCCTTTCTCCTGAAGTCCTTTCAGCACCTTTTCCGGCGTGATCGGCAGGTCTTTCACCCGCACCCCGACCGCGTCTTCGACCGCGTTGGCAATGGCCGCCGCCGTCGGCTCCAGGGCCGCCTCGGAGAACCCCTTCGCCCCGAAGGGGCCCGTCGGTTCCGGTTCCTCGATGAAGTCGTGGACGATGGGCGGCACGTCCAGGATGTTCGGCACCTTGTAGTCGACGAGACTGGGGTTCTCGATGACCCCGCCCGAGTAGACCACCTCCTCGATGAGGGCGTACCCCAGGCCCTGCGTCACGCCGCCCTGAAGCTGGCCGATGGAGCCGCCGAGGTTGATGACCTGTCCCACGTCGTGGGAGCAGATGAGCCGGAGGATCTCCACCTCCCCCGTTTCATCGTCCACCTCGACCTCCGCGATGTGCGTGCAGAACGACGATGTGAGAAAATCCCCGGTCTTCATCCGGTCAGGCATGCCTGACCGGATGCGTTGGCACAGACCATCGGGACCTTGTTCCCAATGGCGCTGTGCGGCCGGATGTTCGACTTGGCGCGGCCTCCCTGCGCCCAGCCTTGTTCACTGTTCCTTGGAGTTCCGGATTTCTCGGAGATAGTTGTAGATCGTGAATGACGATACCTTAAGGATTTCGGCGATGCGATCCGCAGCACCCTTGAGCAAAAAGACCCCTCGCTCCTCCGCGTACCGCGTCACGACAAACTTGTCCCTCTTCTTCATCATGTGGACCGGTTTCCCTACTTCCTCAAGGGCGTCCCGCATAATCTGGCCGATGGTATCCTCGACGTCCTTGCCAAAGGGCTCGCGGCTATCCCCACCGCTCTTCGGTCTCTCCGCTTCCGGCCATTCTTCGCCCCGGACTAAGGTATCGAGAAACTGCTTGTAGATCAGCGCCGAGGAAAGGTCGTAATTGATGCACAGCGCTCCAAGGGCATCCCCGGCGTCGTTGTGGATGAAAAAAATCGCGCTTTTCAGAGGCTTGCCCGTGGTGGTCGTCGTTTTTAGGTTGACCAAGTTGCCGCGGGTCTTCCCGGCCTTCAGAAGGTGGAGCAACAGTTCCGTTGCCGGCCCACCGACGGAGCGGTCCGTGACGTTGCCCTCGATGGCGACGATCGAGCGTTTCAGGTTGCGGAAATCATGCAAGACAACCTCACACGCGGGTCCCAGAAACCCGGCCAGTCCTTTTACAATCCTTTTATAGTCACCAAAAACCTTGCGCCGGGTAATCACCTCCTGAGAGGGTCCCGTGGCCTCTGACGCTGCGCGTCGTTTCATCTCTGGAGCACCAAGCTGTCTCTTTGTCTCCATCCCAGGATTACCTCATCGCCCACACGGTGCAGCGAAAGGGCCTCGTCGTTCTGGACCGTGGCCACAAGACGCTCGCCACAAACCAAGCAAACGTATTGTATCGTTTGGCCGAGATAGGTTGCGAACTCCACGCGAGCTGCAAAGCGGTTGGAAAACTCGGCGTCCTCCGGCGGCGGATTCAAGCGGACACGCACCTGCTTCACAAAAACCAAGACGGGCGCTCCGGCCGCAATTCCCTCGGCCCCGGTTCCCCTGATCACCATCCCGCCAGAGGTGCGGACGGTCGCCGCGTGGGGGTTGGTCTCGATCACCTCCCCCCGGAACTGGTTGGACTGTCCAAGGAAGCTGGCTACGAACGGATTGCCGGGCTGCTCAAACAATTCGATGGGCGTGCCCTGTCCCGCGATCTCCCCCTGATTCATCAGGACCATCCGGTCCGACATAACCAGGGCCTCTTCCTGGTCGTGAGTGACAAAGACCGTGGTGATGCCGACGTCCTTCTG
>JASLXW010000621.1 GCA_030740135.1 Nitrospinota bacterium | reverse complement strand
ACAAACGCTACGATGGCGCCACCGAAGACCATGATTTCGGAGGCGAGGAACACCCAGAGGGCGAGCTTCCCGGAGGAGACACCCGTGCTTCCCTCCCTCCTCTCTGCCGATTCCGCAGCCAACGCAATGCTCATGCCTTCACCTCACCGAACGAATTCCGACGAAATTCCTGCACCGCAACCCGAGGATCCCGGTTGGCGGGAGAATCTTTTCCCGATCACGCCTCGGCGGCCGCCGGATCACCCGGCGGCAAATTCTGGGGAACCCACTCCCTGTCCCATCCCGGTGCGTTGTACTCGTAAGCCCCCCGATAAACGGTCGGGAGGTCGCCGTGCCAGTTGCCGGGGGGAGGCGGCGAAGGGGCCGTCCACTCGAGGGTGTTCGCCTCCCAGGGGTTCTCCCCCGCTTCCTCGCCCTTGAACATGCTCCAGAAGAAATTGATCACAAAAGGAATCTGAGACAGGAGGAGCACGATGGCCGCCCCCGTGATAAAGCGGTTCATGGGCAGCAGGCCCTGCATGTACTCATACTGAGAGGGGTCATAGATCCGGCGGATCATTCCTCCAATACCGATAAGGTGCATCGGCACGAAAACCGCGAAGAAGCCGATCAGCGTTCCCCAAAAATGGATGATCCCCCATGTCTCGTTCAGCTTCCGGCCGAACATCTTGGGATACCAGAAATAGATGGCGGCGAAACCGCCTAAGAAGGTCGAGGAGAAAAGAGTCGAATGAAAGTGGGCGACGACAAAATAGGTGTCGTGGATGAATATATCCACCGACGCCGATCCGTTGAAGATCCCGGTGACCCCGCCGAAGACGAAAACCCCGAGGGTCCCGACCGCAAACAACATGGGAGTGGTGAAGCGGATGTCCCCGCCCCAAAGGGTGGCGAGCATGGCGAAAACGATGAGCGCAAATGGAACGGAGATGAGAATAGTCGTCACGCTGAAGGGCGTGGCCAGCCGGGGATCCAGGCCGCTGATGAACTGGTGGTGGGCCCACACGACGAAGCTCAGCACCCCGGCGACGATCACGGCGTAAATGACAGTCTTGTAGGCGAAGAGCGGCTTGCGCGTGAAGACGGCCGTGACATCAGCCATGAAACCCATCGCGGGAAGGAGGATGACGTAGACCTCCGGGTGGCCGAAGAACCAGAAGAGGTGCTGCCAAAGAAGCGGATCACCGCCCCCTTGGGCCAGAAAAAAACTCGTCTCCAGATTCCGGTCCAACAGGAGCATCACCGCGCCGGCGATGAGCGGCCCCACCGAAAGGAGAAAGAGGACCGATGCGATATTCAGCATCCAAATCGTGAACGGCAGGCGGAACAGCGACAAGCCGCGCGTTCGGAGGTTGACGCTCGTGACCAGAAAATTAATTCCGCCCATCAGGAAGGCGACGAATTCCAGCGCGATGGCCAGGATCCACAGATCCATCCCCCACTCCACACCGGTGTATTCCGCCCGGGCGGAAAGCGGCGGGTATCCCGTCCAGCCGGCCGCCGCGGCGCCGCCCTCGACGAAGAAGGAGAGCAGCAGGATCACCGAAGCGAGGGCGAACACCCAAACCGACATCATATTGAGCCGCGGGAAGGCCATATCCCGCGCCCCCACCATGAGCGGGATCAGCAAATTCCCGAAGGACGCCAAGAGGATGGGCATGGCGACGAAGAACACCATAATGGTGCCGTGCATGGTGACGAAGGCGTTGTACTCTTCCGGCCCGATCGGCCTTCCGAAGAAGGGGATCTCCGACTCGGGGTAGGCGAGCTGCCAGCGGAACAGGTAGGCCAGGTATCCGCCGATGAGGGCCATGGTGAGGCCGATGAAAAGGTATTGCTTCGCGACCATCTTGTGATCGGTGGAGAAAACGTACTTCCCCCAAAAGCTCTTTGGTTCTTCGTGGGTCTCCGGGACCGCGCCGGAGACCCCACTTTGCGCCGATTCGCTCATCGTTCCTCTCTTTTCAAAAAACCCGTTGGGGAAAAATCACCAAAGCCCCCCT
>JASLXW010000620.1 GCA_030740135.1 Nitrospinota bacterium | reverse complement strand
GATATGGACCGGCCCGACCCCCGGATTGTCGTGTGCGGCCTCAACCCCCACGCGGGGGAGGCCGGGCTATTCGGAGATGAGGATACGGAGATTATTCTCCCGGCGGTGGAACGGGCTGCAGAGGCGGGGTGGGATGTGGTGGGGCCGCTGCCGCCCGACACCGTATTCTTCAAGGCCTACGACGGTTTATTCGACGGCGTTGTCGCGATCTACCACGATCAGGGGCACATTCCGGTAAAGCTAGTGGCATTCGACGAGGCGGTCAATGTGACGCTGGGGCTACCAATTGTGCGAACGTCGGTGGACCACGGGACGGCCTTCGATATCGCGGGCCAGGGAATCGCTGACGAGGCCAATATGCTGCAGGCCATCCGGCTGGGGGCGAAGCTGGCGGGGAAGAGACAGTCTGCCGCGCGAAGCCTATTCCATCCCCGCAATGAAGTCCATCGAGATGAGATTGGGCCCGATGTCTGAGAACACGGGGGTGCGTGCGGGCTGATTCTCTTTGAAGAATTCTCCGTATGCTTCGTTGAAGCCCGCGAAGAGCGACCGGTCTTTCAAAATCACGGTGACTTTGACGACGTTGTCCAGCGAGGTGCCGGCGTCTTCGAGAATGGCGGAGACATTGGTGAGAATGCGTTTGGTCTGGGCTTTGACGTCCCCAGTTTCGGGCTGGCCGGTTTCGGGATCGGTGGGGCCCTGGGCTGAGATGAAGATTAGGTCTCCGTAGATGACGGCCTGGGAGTAAGGGAACTTGGGGACAGGACCTCGCTGGCTGGTGAAGGGACGCTTCTTCATCGTGTTCTCCCGGTCTAGAGGGTTCAAATTCGTGGTGACTCATCGTCCGTGAATAACTCGGCGCCTGTCGAAGAGGCTCCGGGTTTTTTTACAGCCAGCCGGTCAGTTTTGCCAGCAGGCGGGCGTATTCCACGTAGTTGGGCCAGGAGATATCGGGCGGAACGCCGTGGTCGCAGCCTGGGATGCATCCGCCCAGTTCCAGCAGGGGGGGGACGACCCGCCTGACTTCGCGCTCCATGACCTCGCCTCCGGCGGCGATGGCACGTTTGTCGATACCGCCGGTATAGGCCATCTGCTCTCCAAAGGTCTTCCGGTATTCGACAATGTCGTTTCCGGCGGCAACTTCCACGGGACCGCAACAGTTGATGCCGGCCTCAATCCAGATGGGAATGAGTTCTCCAATGTAGCCGTCTGAGTCCATGAAGATCACTTCACAGCCGCTTTCCCGGGCTTCCGGGACCCACCGGTCGTACGCGGGCACCAGGAATTTTCGAACCATTTTCGGAGAGATCATGCTGAAGCTCTTATAGGCCATGTCCTCAGAGAAGCCGACCTGATCGGGCTGCACCCGAGCCAGCACCCGGGCCATGGTTTTGGAGGCGAAGTCGATCCAGAAGTCGATCATCTCCTGCACAAAGTCTGGGTCGTCGATCAGCATCGTGCAGAGATTTTCCATGCCAAGCCATTCCCGGAGTTGCCAGAAGGGGCCGTTGAAGTGGATGCCGAGGTAGCCGTCACGGTTTTTAAGGGCTTCGCACCGGGCGTCCAGGTCATCGGGATACCGTTCCGGTGTTTCTGCATCGTAACGCCACGCCATCTCCTCCCAGTCTTTCCGGGTCTCCACCGGGAACTTGTGCCATTTACGGGTGACGAAGTCTCTTGCCGAGCGGATGTAGGTATAGTCGTACTGATCCGAGATTTCGGTGATGGCGCCCATCCAGTCCCGGACAACATAGTGTCCGTCCCGGTGCTCCAGGACCTCTTCCTCGAACTGAGGGATCATTTTGAAGGAGACGCCAAGGGCGGGCATCGGCCCCCGGGGCTCGGGTTCGAGTCCCAGGAGGTCGAGGAGAGCGGCATGATAATTCGTTCCTTCGGGCAGGCCCTGTTTGCGCCAGGCGGCAAGGGTGGACTCCCTGGGCCCTCCCGGAGTGAGGGTTACCCTGTCCGGCTTTCCGAAGAGGAGAGATTTCAGGTGTCGTTCTCTGGGGGTCA
>JASLXW010000061.1 GCA_030740135.1 Nitrospinota bacterium | reverse complement strand
TCCGCGAGGGAGACCGGATCGACCTGTTCGAAGGGGTCTAGGTCGTTCGCAGGGAGAGTCTGACCCGATGGGCATCAAGAAATTCAATCCGACGTCGCCCGGCCGCCGGTTCCAGACGGCGTCGGATTTCGCCGACATCACCGAGGACAGTCCCGAGAAGCGGCTTCTGTCGCCCTCCCCAAGATCGGGAGGAAGGAACGCCCGGGGTCGCATGACGATGCGCCGGCGCGGGGGCGGTCACAAGCGGCGCTACCGCCAGGTGGATTTCCGGCGTGACAAGGACGGGGTGCCCGGCGTCGTGGGGACGGTGGAATATGACCCGAACCGCTCGGCGCGGGTTTCTCTGGTCAAGTATGCCGACGGAGACAAGCGGTACATCCTGACGCCAATGAAAACACAGGTCGGACACGTGGTCATGGCGGGCGAAGGGGCCGAGATTCGGCCGGGGAACACCTTGTCCCTGTCCGCCATCCCGCTGGGAACCATTATCCACAACGTCGAGTTGAAGCCCGGAAGGGGCGGGCAATTGGCCCGAAGCGCGGGCGCCCAGGCGCAGCTCATGGCGAAGGAAGGGAGCTACGCCCAGGTGCGTCTCCCCTCCAGCGAGGTTCGAATGGTCCCCCTCGCCTGCCGCGCGACCATCGGGCAGTTGGGCAACCTGGACCATGAAAACATCTCCCTGGGCAAGGCGGGCCGGTCCCGCTGGCTGGGCCGACGCCCCAAAGTCCGCGGGGTCGCCATGAATCCCATCGACCATCCCATGGGCGGGGGCGAGGGAAAATCGTCCGGCGGACGCAACCCGACGACTCCGTGGGGGAAGCCCACCAAGGGTTACAAGACGCGGAAAAAGGGAAAGCCCTCGGACCGCTACATCGTCCGGAGGCGGAAGTCGTGAAGATTCGGAGGGACGCGGGATGAGCCGGTCGCTGAAAAAAGGGCCCTATGTGGAAGAAGGCCTGATGCGGAAGGTGCAGATGATGGAGGCCTCGGGCGACAAGCAGGTGATCAAGACATGGGCGCGGCGGTCCACGATCCCGCCCGAATTCGTCGGCTTCACCTTCGCCGTTCACAATGGGAAGAAGTTCATTCCGGTCTACGTGACGGAGAACATGGTCGGGCATAAGCTCGGAGAATTCTCGCCGACGCGCACCTTCCGGGCCCACTCGGGCCGGGTGCTGAAGCGTTCGGCCGCGCTGAAGTGACGCCTTATGGAAGCCCGGGCCGTACTTAAGTTTGCGAGACGTTCGCCCCAGAAGCTCAGGGGGGTGGCCGATCTTGTCCGCGGAAAACCGGTGGAGAAGGCCCTCCAGACGCTGGACCTGGCGCCCCAGGGGGCGGCCAAGATCCTCCGGAAGGTGGTCTGCTCGGCCCTGGCGAACGCGGAGGCCAAGGGCACGTCGGACGATGTGGAGCGTCTGTATATCAAGCGCCTCATGGTGGACGGCGGCCCCCGGCTCAAGCGGTTCAGGCCGCGCGCCCGCGGGCGGGCGACGAAGATTCTCAAGCCCATGAGTCACATCACAGTCGTCCTGGGCACGCCGGACAACGGGGAGGACTAAAGGTGGGCCAAAAGGTTCATCCAACGGGATTTCGGCTGGGGTTCAACAAGACGTGGTCCTCCAACTGGTTCGCGCGGCGCGAGTTCGCCGACCTGTTGCACGAGGATTTGTTGCTCCGGCAGTACATCAAGAAGACCCTGTATCACGCCGGGGTTTCGAAGATCACCATCGAGCGCGCCTCGCAGCGGTGCCGGATTGACATCTGGGCCGCGCGGCCCGGGATCATCATCGGAAAGCGCGGCTCCGAGGTGGACAAGCTTCGGTCCGATTTGCAAAAACGCACGGGCAAGCAGGTCCACATCAACATCAAAGAGGTTCGCAAGGCGGAGGCCGACTCCCAGTTGGTGGCCGAGAATATCGCCCTCCAGCTCATACGGCGCGTCGGTTTCCGCCGGGCCATGAAGCGGGCGGTGACCTCCGCGCTTCGGTTCGGCGTCCGGGGGATCAAGGTGGCCGTTTCCGGGCGGCTGGGGGGTTCCGAGATGTCCCGAAGCGAATGGGTCCGCGAGGGCCAGATTCCCCTGCACACCCTGCGGGCGGACATCGATTACGGATTCGCCGAGGCCCGGACCACCTACGGGGTGATCGGCGTCAAGGTCTGGGTTTATAAGGGAGAATCCTACTCGCCGTTCAGCGAGCGGGAAGGATAACGGAGACGGGTACCGCCCATGTTGATGCCCAAGAAGGTCAAGCACCGCAAGATTCAGCGGGGGCGAAGACGGGGAAAGGCCTATACGGGGTCGAGCCTGGAGTTCGGCGAGTTCGGGCTCCAAGCGCTCGAGTGCGCTTGGATGACGGACCGGCAGATCGAGGCCGCCCGGATTGCCATGACCCGGCACGTCAAGCGCCACGCCAAGGTCTGGATACGGGTGTTTCCCGACAAGCCCATCACCAAGAAGCCGGCTGAAGTCCGCATGGGCAAAGGAAAGGGACCCCCCGAGCAGTGGGTGGCCGTCATCCGGCCGGGCCGGATTCTGTATGAGATGGACGGTGTGCCCGAGCCGTTGGCGAAGGAAGCGATGCGCCTCGCGGGCCGAAAGCTCCCTATGAAGACCCGATTCGTCGTGAAGGGGCGCATGAGAGGATCGGTGGACGGATGAAGCCTCAGGAGTTTCGTGACATGACGGAGGAAGAGTTGGTTGCCAAGGAGCGCGAGTTGCGGGAGGAGTTGTTCAACCTGCGCTTCCAGCGGACGACCGGCCAGGTGGAGAACCCCATGCGGATCCGGCAGGTCCGGCGGGACATCGCCCGGGCCCGGACAACGGCGGGTGAGCGCAAGCTTGCCCGGAAGGGCGCGTAGATGGAGACCAACACCCGTAGCCGCCGAAAGACCCGCGTGGGCCGCGTGATCGGCAATCGGATGGACAAGACGGCGACCGTTCGGGTGGACCGGCTGGTTCAACACCCGATGCTGAAGCGCATCATGCGGCGGCGGACCCAGTTGCACGTGCACGATGAGAACAACGAGCTTTCGGTCGGCGACTTGGTGCGCATCATGGAGACCCGCCCCCTCAGCAAGACCAAGCGGTGGCGGCTCCTGGAAGTGATCGAAAAGGCCCGCTGAGCGGGAGGCGAAGATGATTCAGGAACAGACCATGGTGGAGGTGGCCGACAATTCCGGAGGCCGCAAAGCCATGTGTATCAAGGTGTTGGGTGGATCGAAAAGGCGCTACGCCCGGGTGGGGGATATGATCGTCGTCGCCGTCAAGGAGGCAACGCCCAACGCCCCGGTCAAAAAGGGCGACGTCCGCCGGGGGGTCGTCGTGCGCACGCGGAAGGAGTTCGGCCGGCCCGACGGCTCTTACATCCGATTCGACAATAACGCCATCGTCCTGCTCAACGAAAACCGGGAGCCCCTTGGAACCCGCATCTTCGGTCCGGTGGCCCGAGAGCTCCGGCGAAGACAATTTATGAGGATCATCTCCCTGGCCCCCGAGGTGCTTTGAGACCGGCCGCGGAGGGGGACGTCCCCGGGGTGAAGCGAAGGATTCATCGATGGCCGCAGTGAAGCGCAAGACGCAAAGCGAGACGTCCAAGTCGATCATCCGCAAGGACGACATCGTGGAGGTTCGGGCCGGCAAGGACAGGGGCAAGCGCGGCCGGGTGCTGCGCGTTTTCGCCCAGGAAGGGCGGATCATCATCGAGAAAGTCAATATGGTGAAGCGGCACACCCGGCCCGACCAGAAGCAGAAAGGCGGCATCGTCGAGAAGGAAGCCAAGCTCGCCATTTCCAACGTCATGCTCGTTTGCCCCAAGACAAGTCAGCCCTCGAGGGCGGGTTGGAAAGTCCTGGAGGACGGCCGCAAGGTCCGCTTCCTGAAAAAGAGCGGCGAAATGTTGGACGAGGCGTAGGGAGCGAGAGTCCGTGGCGAAGAAAAAGAAGGGGGCCGCAGCTCCGGAAGGGGCCGCGCCCGAGGCGGACGGCGAAGGCAAAGCGGAATCGGGTGCCCAAAAGGGAAGCAAGCTGAAGGGAACGCCGCCCCGCGCAGAGCCCTCCCGGCTCAGGGCGCGCTACCTGGAGGAAATCGCCCCCCAGTTGCGCAAGGAGTTCAATTACAAGAACCCGGTTCAGGTCCCCAGGCTGTCGAAAGTGATAGTCAACATGGGACTGGGCGACGCCATCCAGGACGGCAAGGTGCTGGAATCCGGCGTCGAGGAGCTCGGCCTTCTCACCGGCCAGAAGCCCGTGATCACCAAGGCGCGCAAGTCCATCGCCGCCTTCAAGCTGCGGGAGGGAATGTCCATCGGCGCGCGGGTGACGCTTCGCGGCGACCGCATGTACGAGTTTCTCGACCGGCTGATGAATGTCGCCCTGCCCCGCGTCCGGGATTTCCGGGGGATTTCGGGTAAATCTTTCGATGGCCGTGGAAATTTCGCCCTCGGCATCCGGGAGCAGGTCATCTTTCCGGAGATCGATTACGACAAGGTGGACAAGATCCGGGGCCTGGGGGTGAGCGTCGTCACCACCGCCAGGACCGACGAAGAGGGCAAGGCCCTGCTGAAGCACCTGGGCATGCCGTTCCGGGATTAGGGAGCCCCTCCGCGGGAGAGAATTGTGGCCAAGAAGTCGCTGATCGCCAAGGCCAAGCGCAAGCCGAAGTTCAAGGTCCGGGGGTATAACCGGTGCAGGCTGTGCGGGCGGCCGCGGGCGTACATGAGAAGATTCGCCATGTGCCGAATCTGTTTCCGAATGCTTGCGTTGCGGGGCGAGATCCCCGGCGTGACCAAATCGAGCTGGTAGGGACGGAGAAAATCATCCATGACCATGACCGACCCCATCGCCGATTTGCTCACGCGGATTCGCAACGGCCTCCTGGCCCGGCACCCGCAAGTGCGGATTCCCGGCTCGAAGCTGAAGCGGGCCGTCGCCGAGATCCTTCAGCGCGAGGGGTACATCCTCGGGCATCGGTGGACCGACGACGACAAGCAGGGCACGCTGGAGATGGACCTGCGTCCGGTTGGGGAGAAGGGGCCGGTCCCGCGGATGCTCAAGCGCGTCAGCAAGCCGGGGCGGCGGGTCTATGTGGCCCATGACGAGATCGGAAAGGTCGCCAACGGCCTCGGCATCTACATCCTGTCCACGTCCAAGGGCGTGGTCACCGATCGGGAGGCCCGCGCGCTCGGCGTCGGCGGCGAGGTCCTCTGCGAGATTCTGTGAGAAGACATGTCACGTGTCGGTCAAATGCCCATCCCCTGCCCCTCCGGAGTCGAGGTCAAGATTCAGGGGCGCCGGGTTGAAGTCCAAGGCCCGAAAGGGACCCTTGCAAGAGAGGTCCACCCCGCGATCGCGCTCGTCCAGGAGGACGGGATCCTTCGCGTCGAGCGGTCGGACGACAGCCGGCAGGCGCGGTCGCTTCACGGCCTGACCCGGTCCTTGGTGGCCAACATGGTTGAGGGCGTGACCGAGGGGTTCGAGAAGCGCCTCGAGCTGGTCGGGCTGGGGTACCGCGCGGCCGTGAATGGAGAAACGCTGACGCTGAACCTGGGCTTTTCCCACCCGATCGATTACCGGGCCGAGGAAGGCGTCGAGGTCACGCTGGATGACAAGAACAAGAACATCATCATCGTCCGTGGAATCGACAAGCAGCGGGTCGGCCAGGTCGCGGCCGATATCCGCCGGTTCCGCAAACCGGAGCCGTACAAGGGCAAGGGCGTGCGCTACGTGGGCGAGGTCGTCCGGCGCAAGGCCGGAAAGGCGGCGGTGAAATAAAATGGGCTCCACGAGCCGCAATCAGACCAGAAAACGTCGCGCCGGCCGGATCCGGAAGAAGATCTTCGGCTCGCCGGAGAGGCCCCGTCTGTCCGTCTTCAAGAGCGCCCGGCACATCTACGCGCAGGTCATCGACGACCTTGAGGGACGCACGCTGGCTTCCGCCTCGACGCTGAGCGCCGCCTTTCATGAGCGGGGCGGCCAAGGCGGCGGCGACGTGGAGTCCGCGCGGCTGGTGGGCGAGCTTGTGGGCGAGGCCGTCAAGAACCTGGGCGTCGAGGCCGTCGCCTTCGACCGGAACGGTCATCAATACCACGGCCGGGTCGCCGCCTTGGCCGACGCCGTCCGAAAACAAGGAGTCCGGTTTTGAATCATCGAGGATCGGAGCGGGAAAAGGGCGCCGACAAGGAGATCGTCGACAAGATCATCTTTCTCAACCGCGTCGCGAAAGTGGTGAAAGGCGGAAGACGGTTCAGCTTCAGCGCGCTGGTGACTGTCGGCGACCGGCAGGGGCGCGTGGGCGTGGCGATGGGCAAAGCCAACCTGGTGCCGGACGCCATCTCCAAGGCCATCGAAAAAGCCAAGCGCGTGATGGTGACCATCCCCCTTGCCGGCACGACGATCCCCCACGAGGTGAAGGGACGGTACGGAAAGGGGCGGGTCCTGTTGAAGCCCGCCTCCAAGGGGACGGGCGTCATCGCGGGCGGCCCGGTCCGGGCCATCCTGGAGGTGGCCGGCATCAAAGATGTCCTCACAAAATCTTTGGGTTCCGACAGTCCCCACAACGTGGCCAAGGCCACGCTCCAGGGGCTCCTCGATCTCCGGGATCCCGCCGAGGTGTGCAAGAGCCGGGGCCTCACGCGCGAAGAGCTTCAGGAGCGCATGAACTGAGCGGGAGATCGGATTTGGCCGAGGGAACGGGCAAGACAACGAAGAAGATCAAGATCACCCTGACCGGCAGCTCCATCGGCCGGCAGGAAAAGCAGCACAAGGTGCTCCGTGGGTTGGGGCTGAGGAAGCTCGGGCGGTCGGTGGTCCGGGAGGACACGCCGGCCATCCGCGGCATGGTGGCCAAGGTGAGTCACCTGGTCAAAGTGGAAGAGGCGGCCTGATGGGTCTGGAAAACCTGAAACCCCCGAAGGGGTCCAAGCGAAACCCCCGCCGCGTGGGCCGGGGGCCCGGTTCGGGAAGGGGCAAGACCGCGGGGCGCGGGCACAAGGGCCAAAAGTCGCGCTCGGGCTCGGGCGTTCGTCCCTGGTTTGAAGGGGGACAGATGCCCCTTCAGCGGCGGCTGCCCAAGCGGGGGTTCACGAACATCTTCAAAAAGCGCTACGTCCTTGTGAACGTGGGGACGCTGGCGGCGTTGCCTGCGAACACGCGGGTGGATGAGAAGCTTCTGCGCGATCTGGGGCTGTTGAACCGGCGGCTGGACGGGGTGAAAATCCTCGGCCGGGGAGAGTTGAGCGTGGCCCTCACGGTGGAAGCGGAGAAGTTCAGCGAAACGGCCCGGTCCAAGATTGAGTCGGCCGGCGGACAAGTGGTGGTGACGGGCGCGTGATCGGCAGCTTTCAAAACATCGCCAAGGTTCCGGAGCTCAAGCAGCGGATCCTCTACACCGTGGGTCTGCTTGCGGTCTACCGGATTGGCGTCCACATCCCGACGCCGGGGGTGGACGGCCGCGCGCTGTCGGATTTTTTCCAGTCCCAGGCCAGCTCGCTCCTGACGTTTTTCGACCTGTTCTCCGGCGGGGCGCTCAGCCAGATGGCGATCTTCGCCCTGGGCATCATGCCCTACATCAGCGCCTCGATCATCCTGGAGCTGATGACGGTCGTTGTCCCTCACCTGGCCAAGCTGAAAAAAGAGGGCGAAGCCGGACGCAAGAAGATCACCCAATACACCCGGTACGGCACGGTCGTCCTGAGCATCATTCAGGGCCTCGGCATCAGCGTCGGTCTGGAGAGCATGCAGAGCCCGGCGGGCGCGGCCATCGTTCCCATCACAGGCTGGGGGTTTCGGATCCTCACCGTTCTGACCCTGACCAGCGGGACGGCGTTCCTGATGTGGCTGGGCGAACAGATCACCGAGCGCGGCATCGGCAACGGGATCTCCCTCATCATCTTCTCCGGGATTGTCGCCTCCATCCCGTCGGCCGCCATGAACACCTTCCGGCTGGTCGGCCAGCGCGAGCTTCAGCCCCTGGTGATGCTGTTCGTTCTGGTCATGATGATCGTGGTGATCGCGGGCATCGTCTTTATGGAGGCCGGGCAGCGCCGGATCCCCGTCCAGTACGCCAAGCGCGTCGTCGGCCGGAAGATGATGGGCGGGCAGACCACCCACCTGCCCCTGAAGATCAACACCTCCGGCGTGATTCCCCCGATCTTCGCCTCTTCGTTGATCGTCTTTCCGACGACAATTACGCAGTTTGTGGACCACCCGTGGATGCGGGCCATTTCGCAGAACCTGTCCCCCGGCACCATTCTTTACAGCCTGGTGACGGTGGTCCTGATCTTTTTCTTCTGTTACTTCTACACCTCCATCATCTTCAACCCGGTGGACGTGGCGGACAACATGAAGAAGTACGGGGGATACGTTCCCGGCATCCGGCCCGGAAAGCGGACGTCGGAGTACATCGAGCGGCTGCTGACGCGGCTCACGTTTGTCGGGGCGATTTATTTATCCTTCGTGGTGATCCTGCCCACCTACCTCATCCGGTTTTTGAACGTCCCGTTCTTTTTCGGCGGAACGGCGCTGTTGATTGTGGTGGGGGTGGCGATGGACACCATGCAGCAGATCGAGTCTCACCTTGTGATGCGGCACTATGAAGGGTTCATCAAGAAAGGCCGCCTGCGAGGGAGACGAAGCTGAAGGACGGATAGACACGGTGCGAATCATTCTGTTCGGCCCGCCGGGCTCGGGAAAGGGGACCCAGGCGGAGTCGCTTTGCGGGGAGTGGGGCCTCCCGCAGATATCCACGGGGGACATCCTCCGTGAAGCCATCCGCATCGGGAGCCCCACGGGGATGCAGGCCCGCGATTTCATGGATCGGGGGGATCTCGTCCCCGATGGCCTCATGACCCGGATCGTCGAAGAGCGGCTTTTGCAAAAGGACTGCGCCGCCGGGTTCGTCCTGGACGGGTTTCCGAGGACCATCGCCCAGGCCGAGGCCCTGGAGGCGGTCCTCCGGGACCGGGGCGATGGGATCGATGCCGTGGCGAGCCTTCGGGTGGAAGAAGAGGAATTGGTCCGGCGCATGGCGGATCGCGGCAGGGACGATGACAGCGAAGCCGTCATCCGAAACCGGCTTGACGTCTATCGCCGGGAAACGGAGCCCCTGGTCCGATATTTCCGGGAGCGTGGAAAGCTGATCGAGATTGACGGAGTGGGCCGGGCGGAAGATATAACAGAGCGGATCCGCTCCGCCGTGGCGGACGTAACGGAGACGGACGCGTCGGTGGCGCGGGAGAAGATCTCGGACGCCCGGATCGAGTGATGTGACTGAGCGCCGGATCGAGCTCAAGTCGCCCCGAGAGATTGATAAGCTGCGCGTCAGCAATCAACTCGTCGCCCGTGTGCTTCGCCGGGTCATGGAAGCGGTCGTCCCCGGGGTGACGACGAAAGAACTGGACGATCTGGCCGAATCGCTGATCCGGGACGCCGGCGCCGAGCCGGCCTTCAAGGGGTACCCAAACCCGTCGAACCCCTTTCCGGCGTGCCTTTGCACGTCGGTGAATGAAGAAGTCGTCCACGGGATTCCCTCCAAGCGGACCCTGCTGGAGGGGGACATCATCAGCCTGGACGTGGGCGTCCGGGTGGGTGGATATTACGGAGATTGTGCGGCCACCGTGGCGGTCGGCCGGGTGTCAGAGGAGGCCGAGCGGCTTTTGGAGGCAACGCGCGCGGCGCTGGAAAAGGGCATCGAACATGCGGCTTCGGGCGGGCGTCTCCGGGACATCTCCCACGCCGTCCAGACGTTCGCCGAGGGCCGCCGTTACTCCGTCGTCCGCCAGTACACCGGCCACGGAATCGGACGGAACCTGCATGAGGAGCCCCAGGTTCCGAACTTCGGTTCGGCGGGATGGGGGCCGAGACTTCAGGATGGCATGGTGTTGGCCATCGAGCCGATGTTGAACGTGGGGGAGCCCGACGTGCGTGAGAAGGACGACCGCTGGACGGTCGAGACCTCCGACGGGAGCCTTTCGGCCCATTTCGAGCACGTCGTCGCGATCACCGAGAGCGGCACCGAGGTCCTGACGCGGGGGCTCGATTCCAAAGAGGGGTAGCATGGCCAAGGAAGCGCCGATCGAGGTGGAAGGGACAATCGTGGAGCCGTTGCCCAACGCCATGTTCCGGGTGGAGTTGGAGAACGGCCACAAGGTCCTGGCCCACGTGTCCGGCAAGATGCGGATGCACTTCATCCGGATCCTGCCCGGAGACAAGGTCAAGATGGAGCTTTCGCCCTACGACCTCACCCGGGGCCGGATCACGTACCGGTACAAGTAAGACCCGGCGACCCAAGGAGCGAAGTCATGAAAGTGCGCGCCTCGGTGAAAAAGATGTGTCCGAAGTGCAAGGTGGTGCGGCGCAAAGGCGTCGTGCGCATCATCTGTGAGAACCCGAAGCATAAGCAGCGTCAGGGGTGACGTCCGGCGAACACCGGACGGACCCATCGAAGGGGAGGAAGAATGGCTCGCGTAGGCGGTGTCGAGATTCCGAACGAGAGGCGCGTGGAAGTGGCCCTGACGTACATCTACGGGGTCGGGTCGGCGACCTCGGCGAAGATTCTGGCCGAAGCCAGGATGGACCCCAACACGCGGGTCCGCAACCTGACCGAGGCCGAGCTCAGCAATCTGCGCGAGATCATCGATCGCACCTACCGGACCGAGGGCGACCTCCGGCGGGAGCATTCGCAGAACGTCAAGCGGTTGATGGATATCGGCTGCTACCGGGGGCTGCGTCACCGCAAGGGCCTGCCCGCGCGGGGCCAGCGCACCCACACCAACGCGCGGACGAAGAAGGGCCCAAGGCGGGCGATCGGCGGAAAGAAGAAATAAGAGGAGCCGAGAATGGCCAAGCGAGGAGAGCGGAGCGCCGGCCGGCGGCGTAAAGAGCGAAAGGCGATTGGCAAGGGCATCGCCCACATCCAGTCCACTTTCAACAACACCATCATCACGATCACCGATGTCTCCGGCAACACGGTGGCCTGGTCCAGTTGCGGCTCCCTCGGGTTCAAGGGCTCGCGGAAGGGCACGCCCTTCGCGGCGACCTCCGCCGCCGAGACCGCCGCCCGCAGGGCCATGGAATTCGGCGTGAAAACAGTCGAGGTGTACATCAAGGGGCCGGGCTCGGGCCGGGAAGCGGCCATCCGATCGCTTCAAGCCACGGGCCTTGAAGTCAGCCTGATCCGGGACGTCACGCCGATTCCCCACAACGGATGTCGCGCGCGAAAACGCCGCAGGGTCTGAGAGAGGATACAACGTGGCCAGATATTTGGGACCCCGATGCCGCTTGTGCCGGCGCGAGGGCATGAAGCTGTACCTCAAAGGGGAGCGATGCGTCGGCCGAAAATGTCCCTTTGAGGGGGGAGACCGAAAGCGGAACTACGCCCCCGGCGTGCACGGGATGCGGCGGGGGAAAACGTCCGACTACGCCCTTCACCTTCGGGAGAAACAGAAAGTCAGGCGGACTTACGGCGTCCTGGAGCGGCAGTTCCGCCGGTACTTCAAAATGGCCGACCGGAGCCGCGGGGTCACCGGAGACGCACTGATCGAGGTCCTCGAGCGGCGGTTGGACAACGTCGTCCACCGGGCCAGCTTCGCGAACTCCCGGGACCAGGCCCGCCAACTGGTGCGCCACAATCACGTTTTGGTCAACGGCAAGCGCGTCAACATCCCGTCTTATCTCGTCCGGGCGGGCGACATTGTGGAGATCAAGCAGAAGAGCAAACAGATCGTCCCCGTTCAGGAGGCCGTCTCCCGGGCCGAGCAGCGGGGCATTCCGTCCTGGTTGGCGTTGGAGACCGACCAGGTGAAAGCCACGGTCCAGGAGTTGCCCAGGCGGGCGGACCTGGCCATCCCGTTCGAAGAGCAGCTCATCGTCGAGTTCTATTCCAAATAAGGCCCCGCGAGCGTTCCGGGGAGTCATATTCAGTCACTAGGCTTGACGGCCTCAAAGGAAACCGGTGAATGAAGGCAATGTGGACCGATTTTCAAAAACCGAAGTGGGTCGAAGTGGATCGAAACACGCTGACTGATACGTACGGCCGATTCGTCGCTGAACCTTTCGAGCGGGGTTTCGGAATCACGATCGGCAACGCCTTGCGGCGCGTGTTGTTGTCCTCGGTCCGGGGCGCGGCGATCACCGCCGTGGAGATCGAAGGCGTCTACCACGAGTTCTCCGTCCTGGCGGGCGTTGTGGAAGACGTGTCCGATATCATCCTGAACCTCAAGGAAGTTCGCCTCCGCATGGAGGGGGAAGAGCCCCGGAGGATGCGGTTCAACGTCAAGGGGTCGAAGACCGTAACGGCCGGCGACCTGGAAACGGACGGCAACGTCACCATCCTGAATCCCAAACATCATCTGGCCGAGCTTCAGAAGGACGGCAAGCTGGCGGCCGAGATGATCGTGAAGAAGGGGCGGGGATACGTCCCGGCGGAACGAAACGTCGAAGAGTCCCTCGGGACGCAATTCATCCCCATGGACGCCATGTTCTCTCCGATCCGCCGCGTGAACTTCCAGGTCGAGAACACCCGGGTCGGCCGATCGAGCGATTACGATAAGCTCATCCTCGAGCTATGGACCGACGGGAGCACCAACCCGGAGGACTGCGTCTCCTATGCCGCCAAGTTCCTCAAGGACCACCTCCAGATCTTCATCACCTTTGAAGAGGAGCCGGAAATCGAAGAGCCAGCCGAGGACGAGCACAAGAAAGAGCTGATCGACCACCTGCGAAAGAGCGTGGACGAGCTGGAGCTCTCGGTCCGGTCATACAACTGCCTGAAAAACGCCAACATCGGGACGTTGTACGAGCTGGTTCAGAAGACCGAGCCCGAGATGCTGAAGACGCGCAACTTCGGCCGGAAATCCCTGAACGAGATCAAAGAGGTCCTGACTCACATGGACCTC
>JASLXW010000619.1 GCA_030740135.1 Nitrospinota bacterium | reverse complement strand
CCGTTTTCGAGGGGATGAGAGACCCGTTGCTGGCGGGGCTTTGAAATTTCTCGTCTCCGATCAGTTCGACCTTTCGGGCCACCTCCCGCACGGCGGCGTCATCCAGCATTTCTTCGTGCAAGGTGGCCGGTGAGACGGTGCCATGGCAGATGGTGACCCCGACGCAGAATGGGCTGCTGTATTGCGCCTGCTCCAGGGAGGCGGGCGCGGGGTTGTTGAGCTTCGACGCGCCGGGGGAGCATCGGACGGTGATCTTCCGTATTTGATCTTTTTCGATTTCATGTTTTTTGCACAGTTCCAGAACGCCGTCGATGGTGGCGTGGGTCTGGCGGCAACAAGAGTAGGGTTTGAAGTAGCTGGAAAGCATGACGCGTGAATCTTGAAGATTCGAAAAATAGGAGGGGTCGAAAAAATCGCCGTTATCCAAAACGTTTTGGATTCCGGTAAAGCCCCGCCGCGCCAGATCGGCGGCGGCGGCGCCCGTGAAAGACGCCCAGCCGATGGATTCCTTCGCCATGGACATCTCGGTGACGAAGCTGAGGTTGAACGCCATATCGCGGGACACGCCCTCTCCGGGCGGGTTGGAGCCGAAGGCGGCGGCGACGCCGAGGACTTCCGACATCCGTCCGGGTTCTAGCCCCAATAGTTTTCCGGAGGCGATGGCCGCCCCGTAATATCCCCAATTTCCCGTCACGTTCGTGAAGACGGTGGCGGGATTTCTCGCCCCCCCGATTCGGACCCCGGTTTCATAGGCGACGATGATCGCCGCGAGGAGTTCCTCCCCGCTCGCCCCGGTCTTTTGCGCCGTCGCCAGGGCCGCCGGAACGATGACCGCGGCGGGGTGCCCCCCGATGTGGCCGGTGGCCCGATCGGAGCCGTCAGCGGCCGCCTTGTCGCGGTGCCCATCGTCCATGTCGAGAGAGCAGGCCAGGGCGGCGTTGGCCCAGGTGGCCCCTTTGACGGAAAGACTGCGCTTCTGTCCCCATACGGAAGAAGGGCCGTCCCGGAATGTATCCAGGGCGAATTCGACGGCGCATCGGCCGGCCTTCGTCCGGTTTCCGGCAATGCCGACGCCGACGGTGTCCATCAGGCAGATTATTGCCTTCTCGATGACCTCGGGGCGAAAGTCTTCCAATTTCACGTTGGCGATGAATGCGGCGACATCCCTGGTGACGGACATGGCTTTCTCCCGAAAAACCCGGCCTCGGGCCGGGAAGGAGGACCCGAAACGGCCCTTCATTTGCCCTATGCAATCATTTTGACGGGAAATATATCATTTCGGGGCGCGCCGGGGGGAACGCCAACGGCCCCCCCCCGCGGCCGGGCATCTGAAGTTTCCGCCCGAATCCGCTCCCTGGCAAGGGGGCGACGCCCGTCGAATCCGGGAAAAGCTTTGTTTCGAAATCGGGCGCCGGGCCGATTCCTTCTAACCGAAATCGGAAGGGAAAAGAAGTCCGAAATTCCGGCCGTGCGCCATGGAAGTTTACACAGGTGACGTCTAGCGCCCCGGAAAAAGTCCTCCGGCTGGGCCTGATCGGCGCCGGCCGGTGGGGCAGGGCGTACATCCGAACCATCCAATCCATGCCCGGCGCCGGGCTGGCGCGATTGTGCAGTTCCAACCCCGAGAGCCGGGGCCTCGTTGATTCCGCCTGCCGGATTACCCCCAAGTGGAATGACCTCGTCGAAGCGGGCGACCTGGACGGGCTGATCGTCGCGACGCCTCCCGCCCTTCATGCCGAAATGGCGGAAGCGGCCCTTTCGGCGGCCCTCCCCGTCATGGTCGAAAAGCCCTTGACGCTCAACCTCGCCGAGGCCGAGCGCCTGGCGCGAATCGCCGGCGGGGGGGACGTTCCGGTATTGGTCAATCATGTCCACCTTTTCCATCCCGGGTACGCCGCCCTGAAGAAAGAGGCCGCCCGTCTCGGCCCGATCCGTTTCATCCGGTCGGAGGGAGGCAGTTGGGGGCCGTTCCGAAAGCACACCCCCCCGCTCTGGGACTACGGCCCCCACGACCTC
>JASLXW010000618.1 GCA_030740135.1 Nitrospinota bacterium | reverse complement strand
TTGAAATGCTTTATCGATTCTGAGCGGGGGGTTCTGAAAAGGGACCCTGAATCTGTGGTAAATTGGGGAACTTTCACGTCACATGAGGACCGCAGGATGGCTAAAGGTGGTCATCTGGGAAATCCAGGTGGAAATCCGTTTCGGGGATACCCATCTTGCGGGGTTTTTCCGCAACCTGCTAGTAGGGCTAAACAGCAATGAGTGGTCGATACAGGCCTGTCCGGATTTGAAATGGGAATTCCGGTCCACATGATCGCTCGTCCCATAAGGCCGATTAAAAACTGGGGATGACTCAGCCATGCAGGTCCTTGACACCGGTCCTTCCGTGTCTAGAATTGGCCTGATTCCTCAGGTATGATTCGGGCGCAAAAGTTTCGCGACGGGGAGGCCGGGTCCGGGATGCTCCGACACTTCCGAGCCCTCCATGGGCCGGCTTGAGAGATTGGGCCCCGGGAATCAGGAGGTTCACGTGAAAGACCTGCGCGGGGTGCTCGAGGAGATGGCCTCTCGTTCGCCCGAGGAAATCCTCCATGTGCAGAAACCAGTTGATCCTTACCTGGAAGCGACTGCCATCATTGCGCGTCTCGAAAGAGAGCATCGCTTTCCCACTTTGATTTTCGAGAACATTCTGGGTTCTGATTTCCCGGCGGTGTGCAATGTCATGGCCGAGCGCCGGCGGGTTGCATGGTTCCTGGGGGTCGAGGAGGAAGAGTTGCTCGAAACCATCGCGAGCCGCGAAGCTGAGCGCATTGCCCCTCGGCGGGTGATGGACGGGCCGGTGCGTGAAGTGATCCTCAAAGGCGATGACATAGACATTCGTAGGTTTCCGGTCTTCACCCACAACGACGCAGACGACGCCCCTTACATCACCGCCGGGATCGCCGTCAGCCGAGATCCGGTTTCCAGGAGGGTGGACCTGGGAATCTTCCGCAACCGTCTCATCGACGAGTCTCACATCGGACTGTATTACAGCTGGGGGAAGCAGATTCAATTTCTGCACCAGCAGGCCGAAAAGAGGGGGCAACCCCTGCCGGTTGCGATTGTCCTCGGCGCCCATCCGGCACTTTACCTGGCTTCTCAAGGTCTGGCCTCCGTGGCGACGGGGGATGATGAATATGAGGTCGCGTCGGGCCTGTTGGGGGAACCCATCAACCTGGTCCGGTGCGAGACGGTCGACCTGGAGGTGCCGGCGGACGCGGAGATTGTCCTGGAAGGGGAGCTCCTGCCGGGTCGCCGGGAAGTGGAAGGTCCTTTCGGAGAATTCACGGGACACTACGGGCAGATCGTCGAGCGGCCCGTGATGCGGCTCAGCGCCATCACCCATCGTCAAGGGGCCTACTACCAGACCATCGCCTCAGGCCTCGCCGAGCACGTGTTCCTGGCCCTTCCCGCCCGCGAGGCGGCCCTGCTTCGCGAGCTCCGAAGAGTGGTTCCGACCGTGCGCTCGGTCCGCTTTCCCATCGAACAGTTCGGATTCATGGTCCACATCTCCATGGAGAAGGTCAATGAAGGGGACGCCAAGAACGTCCTCCTGTTCACCCTGGGACGGGACACCATGCTCAGGATGGCTGTCGTCGTGGACGACGACATCGACATCGCAAACTCCCGAGAGGTGAGCTGGGCCATCGCCACGCGCGTCCAGGGGGAGCGGGACATCCTCCTGGTGCCCGGCGCTCGGGGGTGTCGGCTCGACCCAACGGCCCAGGACATTACCGGGTTGAGCCGGGACGGCCTGGTGACGAAAATCGGAATGGATGCCACTCGCCCCATCGGCTATGGCTATGAGTGGCCCAGACGGCTTTCCAACCGCCTCACGGATCAGATTGACCTGGATACAATCCTGTCCCATCAGGACAAAACCTCACGCTCTGCGGAGAAGCCGTAGAAGGGAAGACGACCCGAATCGATCCAAATTCACGACGGCCGGGCATGGGATCCGGGGCACCCGCAACGGGCATCCGGGCAATGTCGGATCAAAATTCCTTGAGTACTTCTCTCCCCACAAGGCTGAATTTCCCCAATCGTACGATTCCATAACGGACCATCGGGCAG
>JASLXW010000617.1 GCA_030740135.1 Nitrospinota bacterium | reverse complement strand
ATCTCACGGATCGCGTCAATGCGCCTCATTCCTTGCCCCACAAGCACGTCTACCTGGCGCAGCTTGGTGACAATATCCTCGGGTTTGTGTCGTTTGTTTGCCATCTTTAATCCTCCCGTTCCTATCATGAAGGGGGGACCAATTCAGTGGGGGAGGATCACCCAAACTAAATTATCCAGCACTTCTCGGACTCGAATCCTCTTCTTGTATCCCCGGTAAAATGTGGGAGTTGAGGTCCATCGTAATCCCGATGTTTGAGTGACCGACCCGGCGCTGAAGCCGACTATCGTACCGGAATGGGCGGGTCGTAAAATCGATTGACTCGGCACTGGCTCACTTCGACGATTGACACGGGAGGCGATTGGGGACGCAGAGCCCCCGCTAAAGAGTCACTTGGGAGAGGACAATCGACGACTACGGTCTTGACGGATGCTGGCGCGGTCGAAACTCAGACGGGTAAGGGGCCGGCAGACACCCTCTGGGTTGACAACGCAACGGCGGACGTGTTCGAGCGCCCCGGTGAAGGTTAGCTTGCGACCCAACTCGGAAGTTCTTGGGGTTATAAGAATTGGACTAGTTCGTCGGTACGAAGCTTACGATGCAGGCGTAGGTTCGCGGGGGATGGAACTCGGGGAGTTGCCATCGCGAGGCCGTGCTGTTTCTGAGATAACTCACGCGCCCACAAGTAGGACGACATGTAGCCGCCGGGGGCCATGCGCTCCATACTCAATCGTCTGCTCGATATCCGCCGTCTTAGACGGTCCGGTGACAAGATTTACCGTTCTGGGAACGCCACCGGAAGAGTCGTGGGCGGATACCCATCCATCCTCCAGGTTTTTCACCAACTGCTCTTGGTGCAGAATTACGATGTGGTTCTCAGGCAAAAAATTCATGCCAGTAGGGCTTTTCGGACTTGAACGTAACACCAAACTTCCAGTCTCGATGACGCCGGCCTCGGCGGCCGTAATGCTCGTGACATCATCGGGAACGACGTTCCGCCGGGAAATCTCCAGGTCATCGGGCCAGGGATAGAGGTTCAACCTGTCATCGGGGGCCATCGTGACCACAAGCGGTATATCGTTTTCCCGCAAGAACGTCTGGACCGATTGCGGAACATCGGCAACGGTTCCAACCACATCGACGGAGGCGGCAACGGCTCGGAGTTTTGCAACAAACCGTTCGATCGGGTCACCATCCCATCGTGGCCTGAGTTGCGCCGGGGAATGGCGAAGCCGTTCCGTCAAACGCGTCTCCGTCTCGGGATCGATTTCATCGCGGCCAACGGCCTTGGCGACGCGGCCCAGAATTTCATCGCGCGCCGATGTCATTGGCCTTTCTCCCTCCGTTTTACCCGCCAGGCGGCCTGGAAGGTTTTTCCTTGTGGTGCGGGAAGGTCGCGGACCTGGGTCCAACCGCCAGCCAAAGGCATGCTCCTAAGCACCCCTTTTCGCCGTCCTAACGCACCCATCACGGCCATTACGATGCGCGCACCAAAATGATACAGGATCGGGTGACTGGCGAAAAACGCCCAAACGCCGAGACCGAAACGGAACACGCCGGAACCGAGGCCTTGCTCATGCTGCCGCGTCCGGTGCGCCCGGAGAAGCTTCGGCAGCGGAATGCGGACCGGACAGACTTCCTGGCAGCGGCCGTTCAGGGTACAGGCGTTGGGGAGGTCGATGGTTTCATCCAATCCTGCCATAATAGGCGTCAGCACAGAGCCCATGGGCCCCGGATAGACCCAGCCGTAGGCATGCCCGCCGATGCTTCCATAAACCGGACAGTGGTTCATGCAGGCGCCACAGCGGATGCACCGCAGCATGTCGCGAAATTCGTTGCCGAGCATGGTGCTGCGGCCGTTATCGACGAGGATCACGTGGTATTCTTCGGGTCCGTCTTCATCTTCTGCGCGCTTCGGACCGGTGGTAAAGGTGGTGTAGGCGGTGATCTCTTGACCGGTGGCGCTGCGTCCCAGGAGGCGGAGAAGGACCATTGCATCCTCGATCGACGGAATGACCTTGTCGATGGCGGCGGTGACAATATGAACCCGGGGAAGTGTGCA